>JAVVPJ010000112.1:0-4727 GCA_036655815.1 Oscillospiraceae bacterium | reverse complement strand
CCCTTGCCCTTGGCCAACAAATTGCCAAGCCGACCAGTGGGGGCAAGCGCGATCTGCATAGACATCCTTCCTTCCGAGAATCATTTTTGCGTGATTCCCATATAATGTAAGTCAATTCTATGCCCCCTCACTCGCAGATTTTGTCAAAGCATTGCCTCTTGCTCTATCAATTGCCGTTTCTTTCTGCGCTGTGGGGATTCCCAATGCGGTTGCTTGACAAGCAACGTCTACTGGCCTAAAATAGGACTATTAACTATAAGCTGCGGAGGAATGGTCATGTTACAGACAGTACGCGAGCGCACTCGCTTCGCGCCCAGCCCTACCGGCTATATGCACGTCGGAAACCTGCGCACGGCGCTTTATGCCTATCTCGCCGCCAAAGCAGGCGAGACGCCGGGCACCTTCATTCTGCGCGTTGAGGACACTGATCAGGAACGATTTGTCGAGGGTGCCATGGATGTCATCTATGCCACTCTGCGTGAAACTGGTCTGGTATGGGACGAGGGTCCTGATGTTGGCGGCCCAGTCGGCCCCTACGTCCAGTCGGAGCGGCGGGAGATCTACAAACAGTATGCTGAACAACTTATCGCACAAGGTGATGCCTATTACTGTTTTTGCGATAAGGAACGCCTCGACGAGATGAAGACCTTGCAACGCGCCAGCGGCATTGCGCCGCGCTATGATCGGCACTGCCTATCCTTGACTCCCGAAGAAATTGCCGCAAAGCTGGCAGCCGGAATTCCGCACATTGTGCGTCAGCGCATTCCCGATCATGGCACCGTCACCTTTCACGACGAAATTCGTGAGGACATTACTGTTGAGTGTTGCACGCTTGACGATCAGGTGCTCATCAAGGCCGACGAAATGCCCACCTACAATTTTGCCAATGTCGTCGATGATCATCTGATGGGCGTCACTACCGTCATCCGCGGTACGGAATATCTCTCCTCTGCGCCCAAATACAACCTGCTTTATCAAGCCTTTGGCTGGGAGATTCCGCGATACCTTCATTGCCCTCCCGTGATGAAGGACGCAACACAGAAACTTTCCAAGCGCAACGGCGACGCTTCCTATCAAGACCTGATTGCCAAGGGCTATCTTAAGGATGCCATACTCAACTATATTGCGCTGTTGGGCTGGAGCCCCCGCGGTGGAGAGGAGATTTTAAGCCTTTCTGAGATGGCACGCGTCTTTTCCATCTACGACGTCTCAAAATCGCCTGCGGTGTTTGACCCAATCAAGCTGAATTTTGTCAACGCAGAATATTTGCGCCGTATGACCCCTGCGCAGTTCTATGAGACGGCTCTGCCCTGGATCAAGCAAGCGGTCAAAGGGGATCATTTTAATTTGCGCCTCTTGGCCGAGGCTCTGCATCCCCGCTGCGAGGTGCTGTCGGATATCCCGGGACAGCTTGATTTTCTGGATGTGCTGCCTGACTATGATCTTGCGCTCTTTGTCTCCAAAAAGATGAAGACCGACTTCGCTGTCGCGCTGAATTCGCTTCAAGAAATTCAGCCCATTCTTGAGAATGTGATGGAGTTTACTGCGCCGGTCATTCATGAAGCTCTCTTTTCCTTGATCGAAACGCTGGGCTGCAAAAACGGAATTGTTCTTTGGCCTCTGCGTGTTGCACTGTCAGGCAAACAATTTACGCCGGGTGGAGGCATCGAGCTGGCCGCGATTCTCGGAAAGACCGAATCGATGCGTCGTCTCGGCATGGCAATCGAACGTCTGTCGGCCTGTTGATAGGCCGTCGTACACAGCAAGGGAGGACAGGAGTAAATGGAATTTCACATCTCAGATAAAATGGGCAGTGTACAGGGTTCTATCATCCGTGAGCTGTTCAAGCTGGCGTCAGACCCCAATATGATCGCTTTCGGCGGTGGAAATCCTTCGCCAGATTCCTTTCCCACCGCTGATATTGCTCGCATTGCGGCTGAGGCACTGCAAAACGACGCCGTTTCTATGTTGCAATATGGCCTTTCGGAAGGCTATCCCCCTCTGCGCGAAACCATGAAGCGGCATCTATCCCGCATAGAGGGCATTCCTTTTGACGGAAACAATGAATTGTTTATTCTTTCCGGAGGGCAGCAGTGCGCCGATCTTCTGTCGAAAGTACTGCTCAACGAAGGTGATACCGTTCTGACCGAATCGCCCTCGTTCGTCGGCTGTCTCAACACCTTCCGTTCCTATGGCGCTCATCTGGTCGGAATCCCGATGGAGCCGGACGGTATGGATCTCAACGCGCTGGAACAAGCTCTTAAATCCGAAAAGAATATTCGCTTTCTCTATACCATTCCCAGCTTTCAAAATCCAACTGGGTTTACAACCAGCGCCGAAAAGCGCAAAAAGATCTATGAGCTGGCGCAGCACTATAACATTCTCATCTTTGAGGACAACCCCTATGGAGAAATCAGATTTTCAGGAGAACATCTTGCGCCCATCAAGGCGCTCGATGTCGATGGCCGCGTACTCTATGCCGGAAGCTTCTCCAAAACCATGGCCCCTGCTTTCCGTCTGGGATTTTTGGCCTTTGATGCAGCCCTCTCCAGTCGTCTGGCAGTGGCCAAGCAGTGTACCGATGTGCATTCCACCACTTTGTTTCAATACATCTGCAACGAGTATATGACCACCTGTGACTATGCGGGACACATCGCCCATACCTGTGCGCTCTACCGAGCCAAATCAGGCCTTATGCTTGGAGAGATGAAAAAGCGGTTCCATCCCGACGTAACGTTCAACCCACCCGAGGGCGGCCTCTTTGTAATGGCCTTTTTGCCCGAGGGAATTGACTCCTATCCTTTTGTGCAGGAGGGTATCCGCCGCGGCGTAGCCACCGTGCCCGGTGTCGCTTTCGCGGTTGACACGGCCCAGCCTCACAATGGAATTCGCCTGAATTACTCCTCACCCTCCGATGAGAACATCGTGAAGGGCATTGACATCCTCGGTGCGTTGACCCACGAATGGCTCGCCCGCTGAGTGGTGATTCCATACAACGAAAGGACGTCCTGCTCATGAGCAATGCTGATTCTGCGATCGAAAAGAAAAAAATTGTCCTGTCGGGCATTCAGCCCTCCGGCCTCATCACCATTGGCAACTATCTCGGCGCCGTCAAAAACTGGGCCGAGATTCAGGAAAAGTACAGTTGTCTCTTTATGATTGCCAACCTGCACGCCATTACGGTGCGGCAGGAGCCTGCGGCGCTGCGCCGCAACACCCTAGAGGGCTATGCCATGTTGCTCTCCTGCGGTGTGGATCCTCAACGCAGTACTGTGTTTATTCAGAGCCAAAACCCACATCACGCCGAGCTGGCGTGGGTGCTCAACTGCTTCACGCAGTTTGGGGAGTTGTCCCGCATGACACAGTTCAAGGATAAATCGGCCCGTTATGCCGACAACATCAACGCCGGATTGTTCACCTATCCCGCTCTTATGGCGGCTGACATCTTGCTCTATCAGGCACACTATGTTCCCGTAGGTGAGGATCAGCGCCAGCACGTCGAGCTGGCTCGCGACATTGCCCAGCGCATGAATGGGATTCTGGGGAATGTCTTCACCATGCCGGAATGTCTTTTTCCAGAGGCAGGCGCCAAAATCATGTCACTTGCTGATCCAAGCAAAAAAATGAGCAAATCAGATCCCAATGCAAAGGGCTATGTGGCGGTACTGGATTCCAAAGATACCATCATCAAAAAATTCAAAAGCGCCGTCACCGATTCAGATTCCATCGTATGCCGCGCCCAAGGGAAGGACGGAATCAACAACCTCATGACCATCTATGGCGTCTTTGCGCACAAGACAGACGACGAAATCGAGCGGGAGTTTGTAGGCCGTGGTTATGGCGACTTTAAGGTAGCTGTCGGTGAAACGGTAGCGGATGCTTTGCAACCCGTGCGCGCCAGGTTTGAGCAGTTGATGACCGACCGCGCCTACCTTGAAGCCTGTTGTGCCACAGGTGTGCACGCCGCCATGCGCGTTTCGGCCAGAACGCGCGATAAAATCTATAAGACAGTCGGCTTCACTCTGTAATCCTGTGAGAAAAAAGCAGCAAGGCCAAAATGCAGCGAATCGGCCAACCCAAACGGGTTGGCCGATTCGCTGCATTTGCGTTAAAAATCCATGGACTGTTTGCGGATGCGTGTGTCTGAAGATCCCTGAGCCTGTCATTTTTTCCCCATTGTAAGGATAGGATCCACCCATTTCCCATCCTTCTTCATCTCAAAGTGAAGATGGGAAGGGGACAGGTTTTCTGCCGGAACATAGCCCAGCGTACCGATCACCTGTCCGGTCTTGACGGTGTCTCCTTTATGCACCGGGATATCCTTATCCAGGCCGCAATAGCGGGACACCAGCCCTCCGGCATGTTTGATCTCGACCACATTTCCCCATAGCGGATCTGGCGCAACCATAGTAATTTCTCCCCCCGTCACCGCCTTGATAGAGGTCTTTTCGGCAGCCTTGATATCAATGCCGTTATGGGTTCGCCAATCTCCCAGCGTTTCATTGCGCGTCAACTGGCCATTGGAATACTCCGCAAAGATCTCACCATTGATGGGCAGTACGAAGGACAACTTCTCCGACGAGGCCGGCACGGCGGACTCTGGCAAGGCGTCGGCGGCCTTGGCAGGCTGTGTGGATGAGGATGAGGAATCGCGCAAGGAGGAGGACGGCGCCGTGGATTCTACGGCAACTCCGGGTTGACTGTATGCGGCCTCCTCCAGCCGAGGG
>JAVVPJ010000111.1:2958-4729 GCA_036655815.1 Oscillospiraceae bacterium | reverse complement strand
GACGCTGGTCTTGAGCCGCGGCGTGGCAAGCGGGCGGCTTTCGACAAAGCTGCGCACGGCCCAGATTTCTCCGGCGGTCAGCACATCGCGCCATGGCGGCATATAGACTATCCCGGCACGAACCTTACCGGTGGTTACCGCCATCATAAAGGAGAGTATCGTGCCAAGCTGTGCGCCCTTAAAGAGCAGTGCTTCTGCAACCGGAATCGTGCCGAAAATATCAGCATACATGGGAACACCCAGCAAAGTGGCAAGCACGACCCCAAAGGGATTATTGCTACCCAAAACTGCTTCTATCCAGTTTTCGGGAATCCAGTTGTGGATCAGTGCGCCAATGCCCACACCAACAAGGATATATGGAAACACTTTTTTGAAGGTAGACACAACTTGATCCTTTGCAAAAATAACACGTTCCCGCTTTGTAAGGTCGGGTGACTCAATGTTCACACTGCTTGCCGACTTGATGAAATCCTCAACGCAGTTTTCCATGTGCAGCTTTTCAATCAGCGTACCGCCCACGACCGCAATCACGAGTCCCACTGCCACATAGGTAATGGCGACCTTTCCACCGAAAATGCTCATCAGCAGGACAAGGGAGCCGAGGTCCACCATGGGGGAGGAAATCAAAAAAGAGAACGTGACTCCCAATGGCAGTCCCGCGCTGGTAAATCCGATGAACAGCGGAATGGATGAGCAGGAACAAAATGGTGTCACAGTACCCAACAAAGCCGCCATGATATTTGCCAAAACACCGTGGAAGCGCCCCATGATTTTTTTGCTGCGCTCCGGTGGAAAGTAGCTTTGAATGTAGGAGATGATAAAAATTAAAAAACAGAGCAACACCGTGATTTTTATCACATCGTAGAAAAAGAACTGAATACTGCCGCCGATCCGACTAAAAACATCCAGTCCTACCGCCGATAGGATATTTCCGATTAGCGCATCGAGCCATTTCATTCCAAGAACTTGGTCTTGGACGAACAGCCACACGCCTTGTAATGTCTGCATAGGACAAATCTCCTTTCCGATCAACTGATAGAGCGCATTGTGTCGATATCAAGTCCTTTTAGAAGGTCTTCTCCAAAGACGATGTTATTTACAGTTATGAATTGTGCTGTTTGTTTCTGTTAATTTGATCAGCAGAGCTTGCGCATAGGCACTCCCTTTTATACTAATGGAATAGTGTGTCCATTTTCCCTCCTTGCGGGCTTGTACAATGCCCGATTCACACAAAATTCGCATATGATGAGACAATGTAGATTGTCCAATGTGTAAATCGTCCAACAACTTACAGGCGCATTTTTCTCCGCTTTGCAATAGCTCCAATATTCTGAGACGATTTTCATCACAGAAGGCCTTAAAGATCTTTGCGTTCTTTTGATGGACTGTTAGCATGAGCTCACCTTAAATCTATTATATTCGATATGAGATATTATAGGCTACACATTCACAGATGTCAATATGTCTGGTATGGTATTTTGAGATGCCAGGACTTGAAATACTTTCACGGGGAACCAGACAGCATCGACATGGCTTGCAAAGTGGGAGAGGATGAGGGAAAGGGGAAAGTGCACAGTCGTTGCGTGCCATGCAATCGATCACAAAGAAAGAATGGACGCCGCACGCGCGCCTAATGACGCGAGAAGCGGCGCCCGTAAGCGTCAGAGCAGGGTGAATTTTTCAGCGGTATCGGATAACACTGAGAGTGCTGCGGAAAAATCGGAATTCTTGCTGTCACCTACCAGCTCAAGATCCACCAGAAGCTTTCCAC
>JAVVPJ010000111.1:0-2948 GCA_036655815.1 Oscillospiraceae bacterium | reverse complement strand
ACGGCAGAGCGCTCCCGGATTGTCAGATAGGATGGCTCGTACCGACGCGCCACCCAACCGGGTGGGAATGGGAAGATCCTTTGGAAAGGTTTGATATTCACTGAGGGTATTAAGATCCATCAGAATACCATAGAGCAGTCGGATGCCGCCAATGCCATGAACATGGGGACCATGTTCATCCAATCGTTTGAGGATCTGCTCCTCGCGTTCTGGCGCAAATATAGGAAGTTGGTTGTCACGCTTATACTCAGCCACAGTTTGAACCAAGTTGCGGCGCTCAATGATCAAAGACAGCAGATTGTTATCGACACGATCAATCTGCGTGCGAAGCTCTTGCAAGTCCATACACTCACCTCTCATTCCTTGGGATGGTTTACGCCCCCACGTGGCGGGACGGCAGAACGCACATGAGGATTGGGGCGGCACTGTGTTTCCTGGTATCCAACGCGCGCAAGTGAACTGAAACTTTCTTTCCCATTATAGGTTTGTAAGCGGTCTGTTGTCAATTCACAAAAGAAACGTAATGGTCTGACTATAAGTCGCAAATTTTGCACTTATTCACTATGACAGGACTGGTTAAAAAATTTCATTGGACGTCAAGCCCAACTCTGAGAGATACTAAGACTATTTTCTGTGAAAGATGCTCTAAAACACAGGTTGATTTTTGAATAGATTATACGAGATTTTTAAAAAAATCACTTGACTTTAGCAATTAAAACCGATAAAATATGACCTATACATTGAAAGACGATGACCGGAAAGAAGTAAGCACAATTCACCCCTTTCAGAGAAATGCCGGTTGGTGCGAGGCAAAGGGGACATTGTGGATGAATACATTCCGTGAGCCGCACACTGAAAGGCATATCGCTGACTAGGCTGTGTCGGGTGCGCCCGTTATAGCGCCAGGGTATCGCGCATAGACGCCGTACCTGACAAGGCTGCGCACCGCAAGGGCGTGGTAAATTGAGGTGGTACCGCGGATGAAAATCCGTCCTCTGATTTTTCAGAGGACGGATTTTTTGTTCTCTTGAGAGGAGATGGAAAGATGAGCGAGGGTGACTATTGCAGGGATAGAAGCTTTCCACACACTGAAAACTTGAAAGGGAATGAAAAGATATGTTTGAAAAAATTTTGATGATGGTGCTCTTTTTCGCCGTTACCATTGGCATCGGGATCTACTGCCGACGTCACGTGGGCAGTGTCAACAGCTTTGTGCTGGGCGGACGCAACATGGGACCATGGGTGACCGCTTTTGCTTACGGAACCAGCTATTTTTCATCGGTGGTCTTTATCGGCTATGCAGGTCAGTTTGGATATAGTTTTGGTGTGGCCGCCACATGGATCGGAATTGGCAACGCATTCATTGGAAGTCTTCTTGCATGGGTCGTACTGGGACGACGCACGCGCGTCATGACACGGCATTATGCATCGGCTACCATGCCGGATTTTTTTGCCAAGCGGTTCTCCTGCCAACAACTGCGTACGGCAGCATCGGCAATTATTTTTGTGTTTTTGGTTCCTTATTCAGCGTCCGTTTATAAGGGGCTGTCAGGGCTTTTTGCCATGACGTTTGATTTGAATTTCAACTGGTGTGTCATCGGAATTGCTGTCCTAACCGGAATCTATGTCGTGCTGGGAGGCTATATGGCAGCTGCCATTAATGATCTGGTGCAGGGATTTATCATGCTGGTTGGTATTCTGCTGGTCGTGGCGTCGGTGCTTTCGGGACGAGGCGGGTTTGCCACCGCACTTGCAGAGCTTTCTCATATTCAAAGTCCGGCGGCCCCAGAAATGGCAGGAGCATTGACCTCATTCTTTGGCCCGGATCCTGCGGGGCTGTTAGGTGTGGTCATCCTGACCAGCCTTGGTACTTGGGGCCTTCCACAGATGGTGCATAAGTTTTACACCATCAAGGATGAACGTTCCATTCACACAGGAACGATTATCTCCACTGTATTTGCTCTGGTGATCGCGGGCGGATCCTACTTTATGGGAGCCTTTGGACGACTGTATTATGCACCGACTGATGGGCGGATTGTATTTGATGACATTGTGCCGAAGATGCTGTCCTCCTGTCTGTCGGATCTCTTGATCGGCGTGGTGCTGATTCTTGTGCTGTCGGCCTCTATGTCCACACTCTCATCGCTGGTGATTGCGTCTTCTTCTACCGTGACGCTTGACTTTTTACGGCCCATGTTTCCTGTTCTAACCAACGGGAGGAAAGTACGTATCATTAAGGTGTTGTGCGCCGTATTCGTGGCGCTGTCTGTAGTAATTGCACTGTCGCCAAACAACTTGATTTCATCTCTGATGAGCCTGTCGTGGGGTGCGCTGGCGGGGTCTTTTCTGGGACCACTGCTCTATGGACTTTTCTGGCGCCGCACAACGACTGCATCGGTATGGGCTTCCTTTGCGACGGGAATTGGCCTGACAGGTGCAAACTTCTTTTTCAAATTCATGCAGCCTACATCGGCGGGCGCGCTCGCGATCCTCGCATCGCTAGTGGTTGTGCCACTGGTCAGCCTGATCACGAGGCCAATGCCTGTGGAGCGGGTGGATGACGCGTTTGCGTGCTATAACCAGACGGTGATGACACGCAGCTGCTTTGTGTTGAACGATGATGAAAACGAAGAGGACGAATAACGTGAGTTGGGTTCATCGCAACTGGATAACGTGGTTCTGAGAAGTTTTCCGCAGGGATGCATAGCAAGACACAACAGCATGGTGGGGCATGAACGCGGCAATGTGACCGGGGGCATGCCCTCTTTTCTGTGTACTGGAGGCAGATAGAATGAGAAAAAGCATTGCGCTGCTTTTCCTGTTGGCACTGATCTTGTTCCAAATGTCGGATATTTGACAAGGGAAGTGTGATACTTGCCCCTGATGATCGAGGTGCAGGTTTCTAAATGCAGTGTTTTGGTTGTTAGGCAGGGATTCCATATGTTGGT
>JAVVPJ010000110.1:830-4736 GCA_036655815.1 Oscillospiraceae bacterium | reverse complement strand
GCGGTCGCCGCCGGACATACCGCGCACCTGAGGCAGTGTAACATGCGACTCATCCACAAACAGCAAAAAATCCTTTGGAAAGTAGTCGAGCAAGGTGTAAGGAATGCTGCCCGCCGGACGACCCGCCAGTACGCGGGAATAGTTTTCAATGCCTTTGCAGAATCCGATTTCCGTCAGCATCTCGAGGTCATAGCTGGTGCGCTCGGCAATGCGCTGCGCTTCAATGAGTTTGCCTTCCGAACGAAAGTATGCTACGCGCTCATCAGCTTCACGTCGGATTTCATCGAGCGCAGCAATCATCTTTTCGTGTGGGACAATGTAGTGTGAAGCAGGGTAGATGGCCGCGTGGGTGATTACACATTTGACTTCTCCTGTTACCGTCGCAATTTCGCTAATGCGGTCGATCTCATCTCCAAAGAACTCGATGCGAATGGCTGTGTCGGTGTAATAGGACGGAAACACCTCCACCGAATCACCTCTGACGCGGAACTTGTTGCGTGTGAGACTCAGATCATTGCGTTCATATTGCAGCTCAACGAGTTTGTGCAGCAGATCGTCTCGGTTGCGCTGCTGACCCTGACGTACCGAAATGATCATATTGTGATAGTCGATGGGGTCTCCTAAGGTGTAGATGCAGGAGATGGAGGCCACAATGATGACATCTCTCCGTTCCCCAAGCGATGCTGTTGCCGAATGCCGCAGTCGTTCAATTTCGTCATTGATGGCAGAATCCTTTTCAATGTAGGTATCTGTCGAGGGAAGATAGGATTCCGGCTGATAGTAGTCGTAGTAGGAAACAAAGTACTCAACTGCATTTTCGGGAAAAAATTCTCTAAACTCGGAACACAGTTGTGCAGCGAGTGTTTTGTTGTGTGCTAAGACCAATGTGGGCCTGTTGACCTGTGCAATGACGTTGGCGATGGTATAGGTCTTACCTGAGCCGGTGACGCCCAGCAGCGTCTGCTCATGTGTGCCCGAATGAAGGCCACAAACCAGACGTTCGATCGCCTGCGGCTGGTCTCCGGTTGGGCGATACTCAGAGTGTAAAATAAATTGATCAGGCATGTCCTTTCACCTCATTATCATTCGTATGGACCCAAACCAATGTTATTGTTACAATATTTTTTGCGCTCGAATTCGATCCTGAAACCGCAGTGACACGCGCCAAGTCACTCCAGATATTTTTGCTTTTTGTCAATATGAACAAACTGAATGCAGAGCGGATTATATGGCTTTCCCCCTTTGGGTTTCGGGAAAATTGTAAGTCACTCTGATAAAAGTCTAAACATGTAGTGGCCATTCTGAAAAGTATTTTCTCTTCGAGGACGATTTGCCTCATATATTCTACGTTCTTTTGCAATAATGTCAAATACAAAATCTGGAATGTGCAGGTACCTGTTCCGACGCGGTAACGCAAGGCCTGCCGACCAAACCGTCTGTGTTAAATAATTCTTAAACGCAATCGGAACGGCTGTTCGTATCGATGGATCACACATCTAGTTTATTTATTATACCATTAGCAGGACTGTGTATCTATACATATCAAAAGATTTAATCGCAATATCCACGGGCTTTGACCTCACTCCTTTAACCAGATGATTTTAATGGCTCTTACTTTTGTGGACAATTAAGATCATCAGGATTTGGAAGTTTCACTTGATGAAGTGTATCGAAAACCTTTCTGAAATATGTGAAATTCGTGCTTCCTACAAAATACAGCGTTGATTGCCTGATATCCCAGCTTCAAATCTGCCAGATGAATGATACAACGCTGCCTTTGGGACTTGGGATACGCTGCACCGATGGCCTCCATAATGTCCGTCGTGCTGGTGAATTCTTGGCTATTCACGTAATTTTGCATCAGTTCTTCCGCTGTGTTCCCCATAAAAGCTACTTCCTTTCAGACCTTGACTCCATATATTTGAGCTTTGCCTGAAAGGAAGTAGCTTTATTTACTTTTACACAAACTTTTTCGCGGTCTTTTCCTCGCCCCCATCACAGACAGATTCATTTTTTCGCAGCTGGCATCAATGCTACCAAACAATCTAAAAATATATGTTCCTTCATTACAAAAGCCCCCACCTGTTACCAGATAGGGGCCTATGAATACGGCTATTCAAATTTTGAGCTTATCCAAACGGATTTTTGAAACACATAACCTCTATGAGTCTCTTAAAATCATGACTCAGTTGCGATTGGTCTGGTTTATAATATGTTACGAATCGGACTCATCGATGGACTTAAAGCCAGCTCCTAGAATCTGGTGCGCTTCGCTGACAATGACAAAGGCCCCATGATCGGTTTCACGGATGATCCGCTTGAGATTATAGAACTCTTGCTTTCGCACAACACACATGAGTACCCAAGTGTTATCCTTAAGATAGGCACCCATACCCTCAAGGATGGTAGCGCTGCGGTGCATTTCGTCGATGATACGCTGTGCAATTTCTTGCGGTTTATGAGTAACGATCGTACAGCTTTTTCCTACGTCAGCACCATAAAGCAGAAGATCAACTACTTTTCCCGCAGTAAATGCCATAATCAAACCATAAAGCGCAGCCTCAATGTCACCATAGACCAATGAGGCAACCAGCATAATGCTGCTGTTGATGACTACAGCCAACTGTCCGGTAGAGAAATAGGGGCGTTTTTTCTGCACAACCTTTACCACGATATCAGTGCCGCCACCTGTTGAACCGTGCATAAAGGTCAAGGCGCCACCGAACACTGCAGCCAAAAGACGGTCGCCGCCGGCATAAATGGGTGGACTGGCAAAGAAAAAGTCCACCACAATGGTATAGACAATCAGCGTGCGAAGCGTTTGTAAAACCGAGCGTCTGCCCAGTATGCACCAAGCCAGCAGGAGCAGTGGCACATTGACCAGCAAACTGAGTGAACCGACGGGAAACCCCCATAGGTAATTGATCATCTGGGCAATACCGCTAATTCCACCCATGGCGACCTTGTTGGGAATGGCAAAGACCGTCAAGCCGATCGACCAGAGTACCGATGCGGCGATGTCAATGATGGTACCGCGAGCTTCCTGCAGGAGCAGTCCTTTTTTGATCATTATGTAGAATCGCGCTCCTCTCGTAATATTCATCGGGGACTGACCGAGCAATATGATTCATCCCTGTACATTTTATCGTCCAAAAAGCGTGGATGGCAACGTATAGCCATCCACGCAAAGATTATTGACTTTCGATGGATTTGAAGCCAACTCCCAGAATTTCGGTGGCCTGAGCTACGATCACAAAGGCGGTGGGATCGACCTGCTGGACCAACTGCTTGAGATGAAAGAGCTGTTGATTTTCCACGACACAAAGCAGCAGACCAGTCGTCTGCCCAGAATATGCACCCTCGGCGGGCAGCAGCGTTGCGCCGCGTGTCAACTGCGTCAATACCAGAGCGGCCAATTCATGCTGCTTTGGCGTGACCACCATCACAAGCCGCCGGGCATCCAATCCAGAGATCATGCGATCAATGACAGTGGTGGAAGTATAGAGCATCACAATTCCCATCATGGCGGCCTCTAGACTGCGATAGATGCACGCCGCAGCTCCTACCACCAGCAGATCAGTCAGCATCATAATGGTGCCCAACGACAGATGTGGCTTTTTTAATTTGATGAGCTTGACGATGATGTCAGTTCCCCCCGTCGAGCCGCCTCTCATGAAAACAAGCCCCAATCCGGCCCCCACCAATGCACCGCCAAACAGCGCTGCTAAAAACGACTGACCTGCATAGGGCGCAAGAAAGGCCGTGACGACGTCGGTGGCCAAGGAGGTGAGTACCACCACACGCAGTGTATTTAAAATAAAAGTATGACCAATGCGATGGTAGCCAAGCAGCAACAGTGGAAGATTGAACGCCAGAGCCAGACCGCCGATAGGGGTATTCCACAAG
>JAVVPJ010000110.1:264-820 GCA_036655815.1 Oscillospiraceae bacterium | reverse complement strand
GAGCGTGGCAATGCCCGATAATCCACCGCCGACAATATGATTGGGAGCTGCAAAAACGCCGATTCCCAAAGCAAATAACCCCGCTGCCGCAAGCTCAATCCAAAGTTCCTTGCGCAGATAGCGGAGTAATTCACTCACAAGAGCGGTGCCTTTGATCATATGGTAGCCTCCTGGATAATTTCTGCAAATAAAGCACGGGTACGTTCCGATCGACCACACAAGTGTAGATATCCAAAGAGTGCTTCCAACCCGGTCGCACAGCGGTAGTCAGCAGTGCTGCTGCTTTTTGGAACTGTAACGCCGCCTGCATTGCGCCCACGCCGAAATATGGTCAACTCCTCCTCGTCAAGCAGCCCCTCAATACGGGAGAAAGCCGACGCCTGCGCCGACGCCCGCACCACTTCAACACATAGTGCATGCAGTTTTCCGGGTGAAAGACTGCCGTGGCACGCAACAATATGTTCGCGTGCCAACAACTCATAAACACCGTCTCCGATAAAGGCCAGCGTGAGAGGATTCAGCATTCTAGCAGCAATAGAATCGGTCATGTGACTTG
>JAVVPJ010000110.1:0-239 GCA_036655815.1 Oscillospiraceae bacterium | reverse complement strand
ATATAATCGAACGCGAAGCCGTCGATACAGACGGTATCTCCTTCTTGGATGCCCATTTCTTCAAGACGGTCAATAATGCCGTTGTCACGCAGCATCCGCTGAAGGTACTGTAAAGATTCATAGTCATCCATGTTGACCGATGATAGGATGTAGGGAAGCCAGCTTGCCTCCACATAGTAGACGTCGTTGTCGAGCGTGATCTCAAAGCGGCGAGTGTTTGCATCGGGCGACGGGAGCGG
>JAVVPJ010000109.1:0-4754 GCA_036655815.1 Oscillospiraceae bacterium | reverse complement strand
CTGTAATGTCAAGAGGAGAATTTTAGCGAGATGATCAACCATGAAATGCGATTTACAACCGGACAATTTGCCAAAATGCATCATGTCAACAAGCGCACACTGCATTACTATGATGCCATTGGACTGTTTTCGCCTGCTTTCATCGGTGAAAACGGGTATCGCTATTATACCTATCTGCAAAGTGCTGCCTTGGAAATGCTCCTGACCATGCGAGAACTGAATATGTCAATCAGCGAGATCGAGGCCTATCTGAATCATCGCTCCGCAGAATCGTTTCATCAAATTCTGGCAGATAAAACAGCAGAAATTGATGACCGCATCAGTCAGCTCAAGGAAATTCGTCGCCTCCTCAATGCCAAAGAGGAACAGCTTTGCCTGTGCGAACAGGTGGATCTGGATCGCATCGAAATTGTCTCATGCCCCCGCGAGTATTTGGTGCTGAGTCAATCCATTACGGGAACCTACGATGACAACGATTTCGCGGTTTTCGTGCAACATGCGCACGCCTTGCAGGACCACAGGCTGTTTAGTAAAAGCTATGGAAGCATGATTTCAGCAGAGAAAATTTCTGCTGGGAAATTTGAAGAATATGATTGCTTTTTTACCAAAGTGGAGAAATCCCGTTCAAACTCAGACCGGTTCATCAAGCCCAGCGGACGATATCTGAGAGCTTTTTGCAAGGGGCCGTGGGACAAAATCCCCTCTGTCTATGCCCGTATGCTTGAATTTGCCCACACCCGCGAGCTGACACTCCATGGCTATGCTTATGAAGAAGGCCTCAATGAAATGGCTATTTCCAGTATGGACGAATATGTGACGCAAATGATGATTTTATGTCAGTAGTCAATCCCCACCGCCATACCCAGTCAAACGAATTTTTGAGCGAACCACAGCGTATCGGTGCGCTTTTCACCGCCTTTGAAATTGAACGGTTAGCATTCCCGCCAGCATCAGGATGAATGCCGCGCCCATGCCGATAAAAACGCTGTCAAAGGGTAAGGTGAAAGCCAGCTCCCCGACCAGCAGGCACAGCGGACCCATAACAATGGCGGCCATCGCAAATCGACGATCCACACGACCCGGCCAAAACAGCGCACAGCATAGCGGAAGCAAAATCATCGCTGCACGCAGGGCAATGGCCAAAAAGCTCCAGCGTAAAATACCGGCCTGTAGGCTCTCTGCGGTAAACAGCAACGACAGCGCCAACGTCACAACGATGGACACCCGCGTCATCTTCAGCTGCTGCCAATCAAGGGCATGAGGCCGCAATCTCCGATAGATGTTTTCTGTGAAAATAGCGCCAATGCCCAGCACAAGGGAAGCACTGGCCGCCACAATGGTAATCAGCAGCGCCGCCAACGCTACACCACCCACCAGCGGCGGCATGGAGCACAGCAAAAATTGCGGGAACACTTGCGCTGATGGCACATTGGGTGCTGCCATGCGCATATAGATGCCGATCAGTACGCCGCCAATGCCAATGGGCGGAATTAAAATGGCGGCTGTCAACAACCCGCGGCGCACCGTGGGCAGATTGCGCCCTGAAAAAATAATCTGTGTGTTGGTTTGCGTTGCCAGAATGCCAAGAATCATTGACAATCCCTTTCCAAGGTCGATGCCAAGGCCGCGCGACAGCGGATCAAAATACTGTGCAGCGGGCAGCGCCACCCGCATGGCGTTCCATCCACCTGCCAGATGAAGTGCCAGCAAGCCACCCCCGACTGCCGCCAGATACACCAACACTGTCTTGCACAGACCAATGCTGCTCGCACCACAAACGCCTCCAAACAGCACAAAGAGGGCCATGAGAATCACGGTGAGCAAGGCACAGACAAACGGTGGGAGCGGAACCAGTGCCTCCAACAGCGCCATCGCTGAAAGCACCTGTGCCACCAACCCGATAAAAAGGCCCACAAGACCCAGCACAGAGGATGTCAGCCCAGCGGCCTGCCCATATTCCTGTGCAATGGCCTGCTGCAATGTTACACATCCGTTGCGGCGCAATGGCTGCGCAAAGAACATGAGCGCGATGCAGCCCATGCCGGCACCCAAGGTGAACCAAATGCCAGAAAAGCCATTGGTATATGCCAATTGTGCGGTTCCGATGGTGGAAGCGCCCCCGACCAGGGACCCCACCATCGCGCCGGTTACTGCCATCGTGCCGGCACGTCCACCTCCTGTTGAAAAATCTGAGGCGCTTTTCACCTGTCGCCCCGCATGAATGCCCACCCACGTAATGGCGGTCAGTGTCAGCACAAATCCCACAACATGCCAGATACTTAACGTGTGCATACGCATTGCCCTCTTATTTCATAATAATTTTCATTATACGACATATTTTGACGAAAAACAATGCATTGCTCGCATGGGAACCGACACAAATCAAGTTTGTGTGGGCATCCCCACGTGCAAATGCACAGCCGTCGACTGTGTATTGGGGATCGTACCATGCGGGATAGGTTTTTCTGGACTTTGTATGGGCATAGAGGTATAATAATAAAATCTAGGTTCATCAAAGGAGGACATACCCTGCATGAAACTGAAACGAATTTTCGCCCTTATCCTTGCCCTCGTCCTGAGCGCACTCACTGGCTGCTCAGGCAGCAACGCCCGTATCGCTGCAACCTACAACGGCGGTGAGGTTCCGGCGGGCATTTATATTGCCAACCTGCTCTCAGCCGAAAACGAAGCCTCCTATCAGATTCCAGATCCATCCAAGCCGCTCCTCAAACAGGAAATTGACGGTAAAAAGGCCTCCGACTGGATCAAGGAACGCGCACAGGAATACACCAAGCGTTTTGCAGCCGTCGAATCGGAATGCACACGTCTAGGCATTACGCTCGATGAAACGGTCAGCACATCCATTGTGTCATCCATTGCGCAATCGTGGGAAACGCAGGGCACCATTTATCAGCAAAACGGTGTTTCCCAGGCCTCGCTTGCAATGCTTTCCCAAAGCAGCAACAAGAGCGCCCTTCTTCTTCAGAAAATTTATGGAGAGGGTGGGGAAAAGGCCGTAGGGGAGGACGAACTGAAAAGCTACTATATGCAGAACTATCGCCGTGTGCTCTTCTTGCTCATTCCCAAGGTAGACGAGGCCAGTGGCGCCATGCTGGAGGGCGATCCTCTCAAAGAGCGCGAAGCCCTGATTGATGCATATTACAGCCGCGCCCAGAACGGTGAAAAACTGTTTGACCTGATGAACGAGTATGAAAAGACCAAGCCTACGCCCACCACTCTTGTGGAGTCCCAGCAGGAGGCGGTCATTTCCAAGACGACAACCTCCTACCCGGCCAGCTTCCTGACCGCTGTGTTTGCTCAGGACGCCGCTCTGGGAACGGTCGAACGTTATGAGGATGAGACTGGACGTTACACGATCCTGTTTGACCGCCGAGACCTGATGGGGGACGGCTCGCAATATGCTATGGCAAAAGCCTCCTTACTGAGCGAAATGAAGCGTGAGGAGTTTTTGGCAGATCTGCTCAAAATTGCCGATTCATCCATTGACTTTGTATTTAACGACAATGCCGTGCGTCGCTACACCCCTTCCAAGCTCAAGCTGAAATAGGGAGAACCGATCGTTCTCACGATCGCATCTCGCGTTATTTTGGGCGCTTAATGAGACAGGTTGACAAGCTTCGGTAAGGAAGTGTGTCAACCTGTCTTGTGTTTTGGGGCTCACCGGGATGTCATCAGAATTGAGTAAAAGAGCAACGACAAAGCCACCAATATATCCCAAATCAGTGCTTGCTGTCAGCCAAGGCTTTTTCAAGATGAGCGACAGAATCAACACAGCAAGTGAAACAAGACCGAATATCGTTGGCCATTGTTTCATGCCATGCACATCAAACAGAGTGAAATGAAAAAGCAAGTATGATACACCGAGCGCAATGAATGCGATCAGTGCCCACAATGTATTTTTTGCAATTTATTTTATTCTTCGCTGCCCTGCCTTTTGTGAATGGAACGAATCCACAAGCTGCAAATAAAGGTCGCTGGAAATGGACATGCTTGCTGCACAGTTCTTCCTGTGAAGGAAAACCAACTGAAACTGCGCTCAAAGGAACATGAGCAGACCAGCCGAAACGGCACCACGCTCCACAGTGCATAGGAAAAGATTTTAGGCGTTTTTTGAAGAATGAGCCGTGCAAGCAGCACAAAAAGGATGACATAGCGCGCCGTAAAGCTCATATTGAGAATTTGCAAAAACAATGTATCCAGCATCTGCTACCCCTCCTTGTGTTCGTCAATCAGCCGCTGAAGTTCGTCGATGTCCACCTCTTTTTCCACAAGCAGGTTCAGGCTGGGATCCTCTTGTTGATTGTCAGCTCGTGGAGAAGCGTCTCGCGCTTAGAAAAGGCTTGGCAAAAAATCATGCCAAGCCGCCTCTCAAAACATTTTTTCGCAAGAAAAAAGCCACGAAAACCCAAAAGCTCGGGTCATCATGGCCTTTTTCTGCACTGCGGATTGTAATGTCCCTGCTATTCGCACGTGGGCCATCCTTCCGTTACAGACACAGCTGCACTTGTAACGTGATGGGCAGGATAGCTTGCAGTCTGCCTTTTGGGATGCAGTTGCGTCAGAAACAGAATGCGTGTGCTCTACAGCACCGTTTGAACTAAAAACATATAACAGGCCGTTCCACCGCCAATGCTCAGAAGATTGTTGTGTTTCCACAGGTGCAACAGAACGACGATGGCCATGGAACCAAGCCGCGCCAGCAAGAGGGCAACATCGGCCAACGGAATGACATC
>JAVVPJ010000108.1:0-4894 GCA_036655815.1 Oscillospiraceae bacterium | reverse complement strand
TGCGGGCGCTGTGGCGCTGGCGCTGGGCATGGGACTGCAAAACTTTCCTGAGGGAGCCGCCGTATCTCTTCCATTGCGACAAGAGGGAGTCTCAACGGGACGTTCCTTTCTGTATGGTTCGCTCTCCGGTGTGGTGGAACCGATCTCCGGGTTGATCGGAGTCATTCTGGCGGTCTCGATGTCGGGAATCATGCCATGGATGCTTTCTTTTGCCGCCGGCGCCATGCTCTATGTCGTAGTCGAAGAGCTGATACCGGCGGCCCATCTTGGAGAGCACTCCCACATCGGCACTTTGAGTGTCATGACTGGATTTCTCTTGATGATGGTACTGGATGTAGCTCTCGGATAATGCATGGATCGAATGTGGCGTAAGGTGTTGTACCGCCTTCGATCGTAAGCATAACAATTGAAAACGGAGGTGTAAAAATGAATTTTATTTCCAGAGAAGACGCATGGTCATTGCTCTGTGCATACAACAAAGAGCCCTTCCATTTGCTGCATGCCCGCACGGTGGAGGCTGTGATGCGCTGGTTTTCCGTCAAGCTGGGATACGACGAGGAGGCGGATTTTTGGGCAACCGTTGGGCTATTGCATGATCTTGACTTTGAGCAGTATCCCAACGAGCACTGTGTGAAGTGTGTGGAAATAATGCGTGACAAAGCGCTGCCAGAGCCTCTGATTCATGCTGTAGTCAGTCATGGCTATGGATTGGTGTGCGACGTTGCGCCCGAACACGAGATGGAAAAGGTCCTGTTTGCTGTTGATGAACTGACTGGGCTAATTGGCGCCGCCGCGCTCATGCGCCCTTCCAAATCCGTGCAGGATATGGAATTAAAGTCCCTGGTCAAGAAGTTCAAGGACAAGAAATTTGCTGCGGGCTGTAACCGTGAGGTGATTGGAATGGGTGCGGAACGCCTTGGTTGGAGTTTGGAACGGCTGTTGCAGGAAACGCTGGACGCAATGCGTGCGGTTGAGTCAAGTCTGCAATAAGCCCATCCGTTTCTCGATCATACAATCATCTTGGCCTGTAAAAATGCATCGTACAAGAGGAGGACACCTCGGCCGGAACCCACTCAGGCCATGCAGACAGAGACGCTCTCCCGCCTCCCCCGAAATTTCACAGTACTTGATCCGACGAATTTTTCATTTTTGCGGTTTTTCGCTTGTATCCGCTAGGTACTCCATGATACGATAGCGCCATATTCCAAGACATCTTACAGCCAAGACCTGACAGAAGGAGAATCAGACAAATGAATCCACCGGGAATGATTGACTTGCATTGCGATACGTTAACTAATTTTTTGAGACTCTGTGTCAGCGGTGACGCATTCAAGGCTGCTTTGCAGTCAAAGGCCACGCGGGCAGACATGCTTGCACGCATCGCGCAATATGACACCCTCGATGATTCCCAAAATATGCTATCTCTGTCCAAGATACCGCGCACCGTGCATTGGGCAGAGTGCTGTGCCATCTTTATTCCTGATGAATTCCGCGGGCCAGCGGCTGTGGAATATTTTGAGGTCAACCGCCGCAATTATGACCGACAGATGAATCTCTTTTCCGACGCTGTGATCCCCTGCCACAGCGGGGCAGACATCGACGCAGCTTTTGCAAGCGGGAAATTTGCTTTTTTGCTAACCGTAGAGGGTGGCGCGGTACTTGACGGAAAGTTGAGCAATGTTGCGTGGCTGGCCAATGCAGGGGTCCGGATGCTTACGCTGGTTTGGAACGGCGTAAACGAACTGGGTTCGGGACATTCCAATCCTGAGATGGGTCTCACTGCATTTGGCAAGGCTGCCATCCCAGTGCTGGAACGCAATGGGATCCTGATTGATACCTCACATCTCAACGACGCTGGATTTGATGATCTCTGCGCCATCGCGTCGCGCCCGTTTGTCGCATCGCATTCTAATGCGCGCGGCGTTGCGGCGCACAAGCGCAACCTTCCCGACGGACACATCACCGAATTTGTTCGACGTCGCGGGCTGATCGGCCTCAATTTTCATACACTGTTTTTGTGTGACGACGGTCTTGTGTCAAATCTAGATGTACTTTATCGCCATATCATCTATTTTCTGGAACGTGGTGCTGAAGATTGTCTTGCGCTGGGCAGCGACTACGACGGGGCCACGCTGCCCGTTTGTCTCAATTCTGTAGAAAAAGCGCTTTCCCTCTATGACTATCTGCTATCGCGCGGCCTCTCTCAGCGCACGGTAGACGGAATCCTATTTCAAAACGCCTTACGCTTTTTCAAAGAAAATCTGCAATAGCAGCGCGCACATTCAAAATACTAAGTGACGGCCCTGAGCCCTTCTGACTTGAAGTGCGCAGGACCGTTATTTGGTGTTTTTGATTTACGCTACCGTAAGATTGCATATTTCCGAACTGCCTTTTTTGTTGTGCAAATCCGTAAAATCCATACGATAGATTGCCCGTGTAACTTCTCCGAGCTCACGGCACGTATAACGAATGTTTCATGCATCCATCTCGTGCCCAAAGGATTACACTCAAAACGGACTCTTTTGAGTCCACCATCAGCTACCTTTGCCACCGGAATTGCTTGGGAAGAAATTATAGTTCCAATGGACTTATTCACCATAGAAAGATATTCCAAGAATATTCAATTTCCATTGCCACGCATGCTGCAAGTTGAACTTTCAGGCATATTTGCAATGTCAGACCCCTTTCATTGGCCTTGCGGTGCCGGGAAAATAACGCGTACCTTCCCGCCCAATTGCATCCAGACAGATGGCACAATTCATTGCCATCCTTGTCAGGGGCTTTCTTCCATTACGTTAGGAAAAGAGAAATCAAATCAGTTTCTAGACTCAATCTTCTACTACTACCAGCTTCACCGTGGTAGATCCAACGTCAATGCCAAGATAGTAACTCATATCGGCAGATACCTTTCGTCTTATTTCTTTCGGAGTATGCCATAGATTAAAATGCCGCCCAAAACCATGGCGATCAGAAATCCCACTGCACCAAGAGCCGGAATGCCAAACAGCTTTCCAGCCATATCTGTTGTGCAGATGAGGCTGGATCCCACCAAAAGCCATGCGCAGATGACCGCTATCATCAGCTTATTCATCATGAAATCCAGTTGGGCAAGGGGCTCCTCCGAGCCGGTGATTTCCAAATTGATTTTGGGTTGTCCCTTTATGGTCATTTTGAGAATATCTGCCAAATGAGCGGAAATATCCAGACTTTTCCGCAGGGTGACAAGGGCTGCCGCGCCGGTTTCTTTCAGCTCCTTCTGCATGTCAAATTCTTTCTCTGCCATGTGCTGGGTGATAATTCCCATAAAATTGATTTTGGGAGACAGGTCGGAGAGCACGCCCTCAAGGGTCATCATACCGCGCCCCAGCATGGACACGCCCTCCGGCATGCCGATGTGATGGCGGTTCATGAGGTCGTTCATCTCCACCAAAAACTGACCTAAATTGATGCTGGCAAAGTCGGCAGCGCTGTATCTTGTCAGCATCAAATCAATATCATTGTAGAGCGCGGCGTGGTTGAGTTTTTGCCGCACCCCCTTATCTGTACCTTATCAATGGGAACGGTAGCCGATTCGCAAAATGTAGCCAATTTGTAGCCAACAAAAAGAAAAGTCCTTGCAAACCCGCACAGATGCAGGGTTTGCAAGGATGTAAGACCTATTCCCACTCGATCGTTGCAGGCGGTTTGGAGGTAATATCATAGACAATGCGGTTGATCCCGCGAATTTCATTGATGATACGGCGAGAGATGCGATCCAATAGATCATAGGGAATTCTGGCCCAGTCAGCCGTCATAAAATCGGTAGTGGTAACACCACGCAAGGCCAATATATAGTCATAAGTACGGCCATCGCCCATGACGCCGACCGAGCGCATGTCGGTAAGGACGGCGAAATACTGGTTGATAGATCGATCCAGACCAGCGCAGGCGATTTCTGCGCGGAAGATTGCATCGGCTTCGCGCAGAATGGAAAGTTTCTCACGTGTAATTTCGCCAATGATGCGGATTGCCAGTCCCGGTCCTGGGAATGGCTGACGCCACACGAGAGAATCTGGAAGACCGAGTTGTGAACCCAGTGCACGCACTTCATCCTTGAAGAGCATGCGCAGGGGTTCTATGAGCGATTTAAAGTCGACGACAGAAGGCAAGCCGCCTACGTTGTGATGGCTTTTGATGACAGCGGCCTCTCCCATGCCGGATTCGACCACATCAGGATAGATTGTACCCTGAGCGAGACAGTCGACCGAACCGATCTTGCGTCCTTCGTCCTCAAAGACACGAATGAATTCTTCGCCGATGATTTTCCGCTTACTCTCGGGGTCAGCGACGCCCGCAAGTTTATCCAAAAAGCGGTCATGTGCATTAACGCGGATAAAGTTTACTGCACTGCGCTTGAAGATTTCCTCAATCTCATCGCCCTCATTTTTGCGCATGAGGCCGTGATCGACGAAGATGCAGGTCAATTGGCTGCCCACAGCGCGAGAAATAAGTGACGCGCAGACGGAGCTATCCACGCCGCCAGACAGTGCCAGCAGCACCTTGCCAGTACCTACTGTTTTGCGAATGTTGTCAATGGCTGTCTGAGCATAATCCTTCATGGTCCAGTCGCCCGTTGCTCCGCAGATCCCATATAAGAAGTTGCGCAGGATGGTAGTGCCATGTTCAGTGTGATGGACCTCTGGGTGAAATTGCAGGCCATACACCTTTTCCTTCACATTTTCCATTGCAGCGGTGGGGCAGGAGTCGGTTTTGGCAGTCGCGGAAAATCCAGATGGTAGGACATCAACATAATCCGTATGGCTCATCCAAGTTATGCCAGATTCAAGCAAACCGTCGAACAAAACGCAACCGGTGTCAAACACTGTTTCTGTGCGACCATATTCGCGGCGATCGG
>JAVVPJ010000107.1:0-4975 GCA_036655815.1 Oscillospiraceae bacterium | reverse complement strand
ATCAGTAGGACAGCTCCTTTCTGGTAAAATAATGCCGGATGCCGATGGTCACCAGCACCACAACAACCGACAGCACCATGCTGATGGCCGTAGAGCGCCCGTAAAAGCCACGACTAAAGTATTCATAGATCATCATGCCTACGACGGTCGACTTATGCCCCGGTCCACCGCCGGTTAAAGTGAGAACTTGTTCGAATACACGAAAGCCGCCAATTACAGATTGAGTGACATTGATTTTAATTGCGGGAAGCAACAGGGGCAATACGATGTAACGCAACTGCTTTCCAAAGGATGCGCCGTCAATGCGGGATGCTTCAAAATAATCGCTGGGAATCGCAGTAATGCCCGCAATGTAGATAACCATATGAAAACCGGTCCATTTCCAGATGTCCTCCGCAATAACCGACAGGAGTGCGGTCCTTCCGTCGGCAAGCCACTCAAGCTTGCAGGGAATGTGAAAAAAATTTAGAATCTGATTCAAAGTCCCGTTCATCTGCATGACGGCGGTCAGCATAACACCCACAACCACGTAGCTGAGAACGGGCGGGATATAAAAGACTGTACGCAAAAAAGTCGTGCTTTTAAGTCCTCTCGTCAATACAATGGCCAGAAATAGAGCAAAAAGATTTCTGCCCACTACGATGCAGACGGTAAATACCAGTGTGTTTTTGATTGACAGTAGAATATCTGGGTCACGAAACATGGCCTGATAGTTGTAAAAGCCTATAAAGGACATGCCGGTGCGCGTCACATCCCAGTCAGTCATCGAAATATACACGCCGCCCAGAATGGGAATGATGAAGAATATTGAAAAGATGATGATCGTGGGTAGCATGAGATACCGCGGGTATACGATATTTTCAAAACGTCTTAAAGGTCTGGCGCCCTTAGCGCTTTTTTTTAACGCGGAAATCATCGTGTCCATTAAACAATCCTCCATAACGTGAAAGCGGAGAGGCGGGGGATTTCCTGCCGCCTCTCCTTGATTTTCCAACCGACTTAGAAACCTGACACTTGCTTGTCTTTCATAAACTGTTGATACCGGCCATCCCAATCAGCCAACGCTTCTGCGGGAGATTTTCCGGCGGTTACTTCCTGAATATTGCCAAATAGATAGTCGTTCATAATTGGACGCGCGATGTCAAAATATGAGTCGAACTCGGGCGTATACTTGTTCTGTGTGATGTAGTTGTCCATAAAGTTTTGCACGCAGGAAAGCACTTCACCGCCGTTTGAATCCGAGAAAGCGGGGAATCCCGCAGTCTCTTCGAAGATCATGTTCATGTACTCGGGTTGGCTCCAGTAGTTAAGCCATTCAAGCGCCAAATCAACCTGGCCACCCTTAGGGACGAAGAAACCAGTCACATAGGCGCCGGTGCCAATCATGTCTAGGCCGTCAAACGGAATGGCAAACGATCCGAGCTCAATATCCGGATAGATAGCGTGCAGGTCGGTGGCAAACCATTCGCCTTGCACTGCCATGACCGCTTTGCGCTCCGCAATGGCCGCCTTGGCGGTGTCGTAGGCTTGGGACATGTGGTCTTCGTTGACATAATCGTTGGTGTACAGATTCTGCAATTGCTGAAGTACGTTTACCATCTCTGGAATCTCGGAAAACTTTACTTGGTTGGTAAGCAGTTTTTCGTAGATCGTGTCCTTCTGTGCATCAAGAACCACACCCCAGCCGACCGTCGTCCAGACCTGGGTGCACCACGCATCTTTATCGGTCATATAGATCGGGAGTGCGCCCTTGTCTTTGATCTGCTGGCAGAGGGCGAAAAACTCGTCCATTGTCTTTGGCTGTGGATCGACGATGCCTAGTTCTTCCATGTATGCCTTGTTATAGTAGATGCCGCCAAAGAAGCTGGACGATTCGCGCTCGGGCATAGCGTAGATGTTGCCATCACCCGCATACTTGAGCAGCTCCGGTGCGACTAGACGGGAAACCCACGGCTGGTCATTTAATGGCACACAGTTTTGCGTAGCGTTGTAAGATTGTACAGTTTGTGGTGAGTTCGCAAAGAAAATGTCGGGCGCGTCGTTGGTCGCAAGTTTAACACTTATGACGCTTTCAATCTGATCGTCAGGAAGGGTAACTAAATCAATCCCAATGCCGTGATCCTCTTCAATTTTCGCGGAAACTTTGTCAAAGACATCGCGCCAGCCATCCTTCGAACCGTAGATGGTCAGCGTTCCCGTTAGGGCTTGCGCCGGTGCCGAAACCATCAGTGCGAGTGCCAAAGCGATAATAAAGACCTTCTTCATGATTGTATCCCCTTTCTACTTTTCACGCCCGCTTATCACACAAAAAGCAATAAGCCTTCCGATTGTCATTATATGCGACTTAATAATATATTGAAAGTGACAAAATGAAACAGATGTTGGTAATATTTTAAACTGGATTTTCTGACGAGGCTAAATGGCACGTCGGCTGATTCACAGAATGAACATAATGTGCTATACTCTATGAAACGAAGATTCTGGCAGAATCAATGTTTGGAGGGGGCGCATTATGCGCGAGAAGAACTTGGAAAAACGAATATTCTTAAGGTACTCCCTCTTTTTTGTGGTGCTCATCATCCTTGTTGTCTTTGCTGGAAATATGTTAGTTTATCACAGTTTGCGCAACCGCGTAGCATACAATCAAGAGGTGCTACTGGACAAAAATTATCGACAGCTGCAGCGAGAACTTGAATTGATGAATGTAATTACGCAGCAGGTAACGTTTAACAAGAACGTTGTGGGCTATTTTTCAAAGACGCTCAACTGGACGCAGTGCGACAACTACTATGCACACAACCCGAGCGTAAATAGTTTAATGTGTGATGAGCTGTATGCGATTTTAGGCATGAATATTGCCAAAACGGTGATAAATCTGTATAATGAACACGCGTTTTTCTCCACATCGCCCGTCAGTGTCATCTGGGAAAAGGCGCAAAGCGCGATGCGTACCGGACAAATTGCCGAATTGAACGAGACACTGACACAGCGCCCATCTGAGGCGATTCCGTTGGCCCCACTTTCGGCCTATTGGGGAGATGCCGCACAGATGAGCAGACCCTATTTTTCACTTTCGCGGCGTTTCTATAATAGTCGGACCGGGAAGTACATCGGTGTCATTCAGGTGCTTCGGCCTTTTTCTGTGCTGGAGACGCTGTGTCAGACGGCGGATAACAGCACGCAGATTATGCTGTTTGACCGTGGGAATCAGCTGATCGTCCCTATGAAATTGGATCAGGCGTGGCGTGAAAGTTTGCAAGAGATCATTGAACAATACGACGAGTTGCGGGGCGACAACGAGGGTAGCGTTCGCTGCCGGCTACCAGACGGTGCCTACATGGTCAGCTTGCGCCAGAATGAAAAGCTGGGCTATGGCATGATCATCTTACAGTCTGAGAGCGTATTCGACGCAAGCATACTTATCAACATTGTGTTTTCTGTCGCAATGACCGCGCTGCTCATGGTGGTTTTTTTAATGCTAAATCGCATTGCAAGTCGCTCGCTCACAAGACCGCTCAATCAGCTGACCGCTTCGCTTCGCACGATTACTTGGGATAATATGGAGATGAATTTGCCTTTTAATGAAGACAACAGTGACTTACAGGTGCTACGGCAGTCCTACGACGCGATGCTTGTGCGCATTCACGAATCAATGAACATGGTGTTGGAATCGCAGCTACGGGAACAGTCCGTTTATCACTTGGCCCTTCAATCGCAAATGTCGCCGCATTTTTTGTATAATACGCTCTCGAGTATCAGCGCGCTAGCCGATGAAAACGGCGTAGAGAAAATCGTCGAGATATGTACGCGCATGTCGGACATGCTTCGGTATGCAACTAATTTTTCTTCTGAAAACAGCACCCTTGAGCAAGAGGTTTGCTACACACAAAATTTCCTTGAGTTGATGAAGGTGCGATATGAAGATCGGTTCGACTATACGGTCGATCTGGACAAGCAATTGAGCAGTTGCTGGGTACCAAGACTCATGCTACAGACAATTGTCGAAAACTGCTTCAAGCACGCATTCCCCGGCGTAGACGCACCATGGTCTATCACCATCTCCACTTACGCGCAGGGCGATTACTGGATCGTCGAAGTGATCGATAACGGGTGTGGCATCGCTTCGGATATGGTTGAATCCATTGTTCAAAAGAGCGAAGAGGTCTATCGCCATGCCTTGGCGGGGATACGAGAGATGCCGCTTAATGAGCTGGGACTACTCAACTCACTGGTTCGGCTGCGGCTGATCTATCATGATGAAATCCGGTTTGAGGCAGAAAAAATGTATCACGGAACGTTAATTCGGTTTGGGGGGATGCGCTGATGTCTGAGACGTATGACGTCGTCATTGCGGAAGATGAAACTGTACAATTGCGCAGCCTATCTGCCATGGTGACAGCGTCGGATCTTCCGTTCAGGGTGGTTGGAATGGCACAGGATGGCGATGAAGCCATCGCGTTTATCAAGCAACTGAAACCGCAATTGGTAATCGTCGATATTCAAATGCCGCGTTGTAGCGGTTTAGAGGTGCTGAAATACATTGCAGAGCACAAGCTGGGAATTACATCTATCGTAATCAGCGGCTTTACGGCATTCGAATATGCGCAGGAGGCGCTGCGCTATGGCGCGGGAGAATATCTGCTCAAGCCCGTCACCCGGGCACAACTGTTTAATACTCTTCAGGTTTTTCTCACCCGCTTTCGAGATAACGGGCGCACAGGAGAGCGCTTCAGCTTGCACAGGATGCTATCTGGCGCTCCGACTGAGTTGCCTGGCGCTTGTTCGCACTTTTTTTTGATGCTGGTGTCGATCGGAAATTATCCATACAGCGTTGCTGCGCCTGAAATGGCGGAAATTAATCTATCGCGAATGGCGATGCAAAGCGCCGAGCGATTGCTTCAAGTTGATGAGCAGTTTTTTATGACGCGCGGACCTGCGGTTGGCCAGATTTACTGTCTGTTTGGCATTCAATGTG
>JAVVPJ010000106.1:0-4991 GCA_036655815.1 Oscillospiraceae bacterium | reverse complement strand
GAGGAGAGGTGCTCTGGTTGCCGAAATGCATTGCCATCTGTCTGATGTGCCTACTGACACTATGCTCCTGTAACCTTCCTTTGGGAATGAATGAGTTGATGAATCCCCCGCGGCTAACAGCCGATCAGGCCGCTTTGTATGATGCGCTGGAGGGTGCAATAGGAACTGACTCTTTTAAATTCAAATATCCTCGGCGGGGCGATTACCTTTCAGCCTGTATTCTACGCGATCTTGACCGAGACGGAATTGAGGAGGCCATTGCGTTCTATGAGCTGACATTCAACGGAGCTACTTCAACTTGGATGAGTGTCCTTGCACAACAGGATGGTGTTTGGAAAAGCGTTAAAGAGATTGCAGGCCCGGGCGGTGAGGTCGATCTGGTCAGTTTTGCCCCGATCACAGCCCAAGACAGGGATAACATTGTTGTTGGCTGGTTCATGCCGGGCAAGGATGATATGGGTTGTGCAATCTATGACTATCGCAACCGACAATTGGGAAAAGCCTACGACAGTGAGTTCGAATACAGTGAGATGATGATCCACGATGTGGATTCCGATGGACTGGATGAGTTGGTTCTATGCACGCAGAGCTCAATCCGCAGTCCTGTGATGCGATTGGTCAAGTTCCGTTCCGGCCGGATCTCACGCACCAGTGAGGTTGCCATGCCATCGGGCCTGACTGGATATGCCCAACTTTCGTTTGGAAAGTTGACCGTTGGGTTACCTGCCATCTTCGCTGACATCGCCATGGGTGGAGACATGGTGACAACCCGTCTCGCAGCTATTGACACATCCGGAGGCACCACCGTTTTAACCGAGCTGTCACCTGAGGACTTAGGTATTTATGAATCCTTTGACCGTCAGATGCCTACGCTCTACTGCGAGGACGTCAATGGGGATGGTCTTGAGGATATTCCTGTGAGTCATCCGCTTCCGGGGTATGAAAACAGCGCAGCTGGAGAGCGTGTAACAATGATTGAATATCGCAGTGTGGTGAACGGAAGCCTTGAAAGCGTACTACACACGGTGGTCAACCACGCAAGTGGCTATCAGGTTAAGATCCCGATTGAATGGGTGGATCGCGTAACGGTGCGACGCCAGCCCGACACAGGAGAATGGCGTTTTGTATTACCTGCAAACGGAAAGGCAGACGATGATACTGAGCTGCTGCGCATCAAGGTGGTGTCGCCTGCAGTGTACCAGGACAAGCTGGAAACAGTCGAATATCATCGCTTGGCGACCAAGGGCGTCAATGAATACATGGCCTATATTCCAAGCGGAATTTATCCGGGACTTTCGATCACCTATGACAAATTGGATGAATTTTTTGCTCTGCTGTGATAGATATTGAATGTTGAGAAGTGATTATATGAATAACATCCTCTTTGCAGAGGTCGAGGACGCGATTCGCGATTTTGTGGTAATCAACCTCAAACGAGCCGGTTATCAGGTAACCGATGTGAATAATGGATTGGATGCGCTTGCGGCCTGCGAAAAGGCACAGGAACCTTTTGACGTAGTGATTCTGGACGTTATGATGCCGGGACTTGATGGGTTTTCTGTCTGTAAAAAGTTGCGTGAAGGTTCTGATTCGCTGGGCATTATTATGTTGACGGCCAAAAGTCAGGAAATGGACAAGGTGAATGGTCTGATGTTGGGCGCAGATGATTATATCACCAAACCATTTTCACCCTCAGAGCTGGTTGCACGAGTCGATGCGATTCATCGGCGTGTAACTATGTCAGTGCCACAACCACCCTCTAACGAGTTGCTTTCAGGTCCGTTTCTACTGAATTTGAAAAGCCATACGCTCAGTAAAAGTGGAGCACCAATCGACCTCACACAAGTAGAGTTTCAAATTATGGAGTTGTTTCTGCAAAATCCCGAGACGGCGCTCGAACGTGGGCAGATGCTTACAGCCGTCTGGGGAGAGAGTTATCCCGGAGATGTCAAGATTGTTGATGTCAATATTCGTCGCCTACGCATGAAAGTAGAAGACGAGCCGTCCAACCCCCGTTATATTGCGACTGTTTGGGGCTTTGGCTATAAGTGGACCCCATGATATGTTGACAAAGCAGACAACAGAAGGGAAGGTATCCCAATGGCGCAAAAACGAATCACCACCCGCTGGCTGACTGGTAGTCTGGGGGTTATTATTGTTCTTTTGATTGTGGTGGAAATCGGATTTGCCATTGCGGTACACATGTTCTATTACAATTCGGTGCAGCAGCAACTTGAGGCACAGGCCAATACAGTCAACACCCTGCTGGCCAAGTATGCGGAAGACCCCGCCATTGACTACAATCGCGAGGTGCGTAACCTGGTGGAGAATTTTGAGTTTCGTGATCGAATGGAGCTCATCAGTCTGGATGCCTATGGAAATGTGCGTACTACCTCGTCAGGCTTTGCGGTACCTGGCCGCATTTCCATGCCGGACTTTGAACAGGCAATGACATCTCCGGATGGGATTGGGGAATATCGCGGTCGCATGGGGGATGAGAATGTCATGGCACTGACCATGCTGTCACCGACCAAAAACGAAACCACCGCTGCCGTGCGGCTGATTGTGTCCATGCAAAAGGTTGACCGCAATATTTTGACATTGATTACAGGCGCGATCCTGCTGGGGATCATTATTGTGTTTTTCATGGTGCTGTCTGGTTCTTATTTTATCAGCTCCATCGTAATTCCGGTCGGAGAAATCGGAAAGACAGCTCGAAGGATCGCTCAGGGTGACTTTGCCACACGTCTTGAAAAGAAAAATGATGACGAGATCGGAGATCTGTGCGAAACCATCAACGATATGGCGGAGGAACTGGCTACTTCGGAAAAGCTCAAGAATGAGTTTATCTCATCGGTGTCCCATGAATTACGCACACCGTTGACGGCCATCAAGGGCTGGAGCGAGACAATTCTAGATGAGCAAGAGGTCGACCGCGAGATGATCGCCAAGGGCATGAAGGTGATTATTTCAGAAAGCGATCGCCTTGCTTTGATGGTAGAAGAGCTTTTGGATTTTTCTCGCATGCAGTCGGGGCGCATGCGTATGGTAATCGAACGCATCGACCTATTGGCCGAGCTGGAGGAAGCTGTTCTGATGTATACAGAACGTGCCCGCCGTGAGGGAATCCTGCTGGAGTATGAGGAACAGATGGATTCTGCAGTCGTTATGGCAGACAAAAATCGCCTGCGGCAAGTGTTCATCAATACCATAGACAACGCCATTAAATATTCGGATTCAGGGGGGCGCGTTGCGGTACATGTACGCGAGGACGACGGCTATGCACTGATTGAGGTGCAGGATTTCGGCTGCGGCATCAGCCCGGTGGATTTGCCCAAGATTAAGCAAAAGTTTTACAAGGCCAATACCACCCGGCGCGGCTCTGGTATCGGGCTTGCTGTTGTGGATGAGCTGGTGTCTGCTTTTGGTGGACGGGTGGATATTACGTCAGCGCTCAACCAGGGAACATGCGTCTCGATTCGTATTCCTACGCTTAAAAAATACGAACAGCTCCAGCAAACCGCTGGAGCCTTCAAAAAATCCAAACAGAATGAGGAATGACTTTTGAACTCAAACAATCATTTTAAGACCTCCATTGGTGGATCTGCCCTCATTGAAGGCGTGATGATGCGCGGCCCAGACACCACGGCCATGGCTGTGCGCAAGTCAGATGGAACGGTTGACCTATCCACATGGGAAACAAATCCGAACGGAAAAAAGAAACCATGGTACAAGACCACACCACTGGTGCGTGGAATCTTTAATTTTGTCGACAGTATGGTGGTCAGCTACAAGTGCCTTATGAAATCGGCTGATTTATCTGACCTTGACGAGACTGAAAATGAAATTGGCTTTGAAAAGTGGCTACATGACAAATTGGGCGACCGATTTGGCAAGGCGATTGGCATGATGGCCATGGCGTTAGGGATTGTGTTGGCCATAGGGTTATTTATGGTCTTACCCACGGTGATCATTTCGCTGCTCAAACCCATGTTTACTGCAAAGTGGCTGTTATCACTCGTTGAGGCCGTGGTCAAGATCGGCATCTTTGTGGCGTATCTATTCGCGGTCAGCCGCACACCAGACATTCGACGCGTTTTTGAGTACCATGGTGCTGAACACAAGACAATTGCCTGCTATGAGGCGGGAGAAGCATTGACCGCTCAAAATATCGCAAAATTCTCCCGTTTCCACCCGCGTTGTGGCACTTCCTTTATTCTCATTGTACTGATTGTGTCTGTGCTGGTTTTTTCCTGGGTGACATGGAGTAGCGTACTGATGCGCATTATGCTCAAGCTGATCTGCTTACCGCTCGTAGTGGGCATTGCCTATGAAATCATCAAGCTATCAGGCCGTTATGATAATCTGATCACACGAATTGTGTCAGCTCCTGGGCTTTGGCTGCAGCGCTTGACCACACGAGAGCCGGATGATCAGCAGATTGAAGTTGCCATTGCCTCGATGGAGCCCTGCATTCCGCAGGCAGATGGAGCGGACAGGTGGTAGAATGAGATGACATTGGAACAGCTTTATCGACAATGCCGCAAAAAGCTCACTCACGAAACAGCAGATTTTGACCTTTCTCAGCTTTTTCATGCCCAATTTGCACAATATGTTGGAAGGGCGCGTCCCGAGATCGAGGTGCCCTCCGATGAGGCATTTGTTTTTCAGCATAAGATTAAGCGGCTGTCTGAAGGGTATCCACTGCAATACCTACTGGGAGAGTGGGAGTTTTATTCGATTCCCTTAGCTGTAGGGGAAGGAGTGCTGATCCCACGCCCCGATACTGAGACGCTGGTGGATACGGCCCTCGAATTCATGCATAGTCACAAGGCACCTGTCATTGCGGACCTGTGCGCAGGGAGCGGTGCGATCGCGTTGGCCCTCGCGGAGCATCTGCCGTCTGCACAGCTTTTTGCTGTTGAGCTTTCATCTGATGCTCTTCGCTATCTGCGCCGTAACATTGAGGCAAGGAGCCTTGGAGCACGCAT
>JAVVPJ010000105.1:3550-4993 GCA_036655815.1 Oscillospiraceae bacterium | reverse complement strand
TTCGGTCCCTATCTGTCGCGGGCGCAGGATATTTGAAGGGAGCTGTCCTTAGTACGAGAGGACCGGGATGGACGCACCTCTGGTGCACCAGTTGTCACGCCAGTGGCACAGCTGGGCAGCTATGTGCGGATCGGATAAACGCTGAAAGCATCTAAGCGTGAAGCCGTCCCTGAGATAAGATATCCCACTGCTAAAAGCAGGTAAGACCCCTTGTAGACCACGAGGTTGATAGGCTCACAGTGTAAGCGTGGCGACGCGCTCAGCTAGCGAGTACTAATCGGTCGAGGGCTTGACCTTGTTGTGATTTCAAGGTTCTATAGCATTTGCTTTTCTAACATGTTTGTTGTTCAATTTTGAATGTGCATTTCATTGCATTTTCTTTAGCCGGTGTTTATTACGGTGAGGTCCCACCCGTTCCCATTCCGAACACGGTCGTTAAGCTCACCAGTGCCGAAAATACTTGGATGGCGACGTCCCGGGAAAATAGGTCAACGCCGACACTTTACTAAAAACGCAGCTGTCCCAACCGGGACGGCTGCGTTTTTAGCATATCCTGATTCTTATTTATTCGTGCTGATCATTAGCATAAGGGGTGGCCATCTCCACCAGATGCTGTGCACATTCAGGAGCGTGTCATCAGATGGGGGATGCTTTACAAATCCTGACAGGGGCGTTACAATGATTAGGTTCATCGCTGTGGTGCAGAAGGATATGATTCAATACGAAATAAGGGATCAAGATATCGCTTGGGGCAAGGCGTTTTTTGGACTACTATAGGCACAGTTTAGGATGATCTGTTTCGCCCAAAAATAATGTTCCCCCCCCTTATCGGTGAAAATTGAAACAGGATGGGTAACTAGAGCAAGCTAGATGATAAAAAGCAATAGCGCCTTGAACCGACAATAAAGTCAGCTCAAGGCGCTATTGTGTTCTATCATCTTATAGGAATCGTTGTCAGCACAGCGCTTCCACAGAGCAAAAGGCAATATGCGCATTCTGTATGGCGATTTTTAATTTTGACAGGTCCAACTCATGCTTCTGTCAATGATTGTAATACACAGGCTGTATAGTTCCTCCGTGCAGTCCGCTGACGGGATCTGTCTCATGATCAGCCATAACATAAACAGTGTGCTCGCAATGGATGAGCCTCTTTAAAACAAGGCGATCGACCTCGGATAGAAAGCGCTTTTTTTGAACGCGATCATGTCGATGGGAGGCCTCATCCGCACCGTTGATATGGAGCAACACAAAAGGATCGTCTTGTGCCGCACGCAGCGCTGCATCTGTCTTGGCTGCAAGATCGGTATCAATGTCGCCGGTCGCGCCCGGCACATCGATGAGTGCCATATTGAGAAGTTTTGCGATACCACGCACAACACCCGTTCCGCAAATCACAGCGGAGTGCAGTGGAAAAGGCGGCAAAGGGGTTGTGCGAGACTGTCC
>JAVVPJ010000105.1:1598-3540 GCA_036655815.1 Oscillospiraceae bacterium | reverse complement strand
GAAGCATACATCTATCCTCTGCACAATTTTCATCAAATAGGCGCTCCACCAGTACATTTCCGGAGGGACGCAGACTTTTGACAGTTTCCCCGGTACGGCTGTAAAACGGGCAGGTGCAGATGGATTCTACACAGGTTGCCATGTTGGGAAGCAGCAGCAGCGACTTATTCCCACCAAGATGGTAATATGCGGCGCCTAAATCTGCCCTCAGGTGAGCAGGGGCTTCTATGGGAAGGTTGCAGCGCCCGTTCACCACCGAAAACCAGCTTGCCCGGAGGATCAAATCATTCTTTTGGACCGAAATTCCGGCGCCCAGTGCTTCCGCATAGCCGCGCAAAAAAGGTGGGATGACCGAAACTCCCAATAATGTGAGGATACAGGTCAGGCTTTCTGGCTCGCAGCCTTTGGGCACCGTGCGCACCGTTTTTAACAGCTGCATGGAGGACAACGTGGTATAATCATCTGCGCAAAAGGAAGGGTCTGTCATCCCATCAATCACACACAATATCCTGCTCATTGCGATCTAGTGAGAAGATACATCAGGGCATTGACGATACAGGCGGCAACATTGCTGCCTCCTTTGCGACCCCGTGCCACGATATAGGGTACGTTTGTTTGCATGATAAGTTCCTTGGACTGAATCACATTTACAAATCCCACTGGCACACCGATGACGAGGGACGGAGATATTCGTCCCTCGCGAATTAGCTCGTACAACCGTATCAGTGCAGTGGGTGCGTTTCCTATTGCAAAAATAGGATGACCAGAAAGCATGGCTGCCTTGTTCATGGAAGCCACCGCGCGTGTGGTATTGCATTGTTTTGCCGTCAAGGCAATCTCCTCATCTGCCATGAAGCACAGCACCTCGGCGTTCAGCCGGGCAAGTGCGGCTTTGTTGACGCCTGCTTTTACCATATTGGTGTCAGTCACAATACGCGCTCCTGCGCGAAGCGCATCCATCCCTGCAGACAGCGCCGTCTTGGAAAAGCAGAGCGCATCGGCATAATCAAAATCTGCCGTTGTATGAATGACCCGTTTGATAATCGGTGCAAGCTCTTGATCAAGCGGATGGGGAAGCTCGCTTTCTATGATTGCAAAGCTGCGGCGCTCAATGTCCTCGGGTGAAAGTTTTTCAAGCTGCATCTTCATATGCCTTTCTCCAGTATGTCATAAATGAAGTCCATATCAAGGCTTTTTCGTATCCCATCGGCAAGCATATCGTATTGTCTCTCCTTATATGCTTTCAAATCGAAAGCTTCCACCTCGAGGGAAACCCCCTTCTTCTCGCACAGCGCGGAGAGCACAGCCTCCCGGCAGGCGGCCGCATCAAAAAATCCGTGGAGATAGCTGCCATATATGTTGTCTAGGATACACCCGTCAGTCATCCCGCTTTGGAGCAACAAAAGCGGTTTTGCGCCCGGATCCAGGACTGTTCGGCCCATGTGGATTTCATACCCCTCAATATCTGTTCCTGTCAGTCTGTCGAGTATGCCATCGGTGTGAAGAACCCTTGCTGTGACGCGGGTGCGACGCTTTTCGCCGGCAAACTGAGTTTGCACAGGCAAGAGTCCCATGCCGTCTATCTCGCCGCCCTCCTCCACACCTTCTGCGTCAACAATGCGCCTACCGAGCATCTGATAGCCTCCACATAAGCCAAACACCACGATACCACAAGATGCGAGCTTTTTTACCCCAGCTTCCAGTCCACACTCCCGCAGCCATTTCAGGTCGGAAATTGTGCTCTTCGTGCCAGGGAGTATGACCATGTCAGGATTTCCCAGTTCGCTCACGTTGCCCACATAGCGCACACCTACGCCCGGTGTGGCCTCGAACGCTGCAAAATCCGTAAAGTTTGACAGGCGTGGCAGACGTATCACTGCGATGTCGATGATTGTGCCATGTGTCCTGCGTGTCAGTCGCTCGGCAAGACTATCCTCGTCTT
>JAVVPJ010000105.1:0-1588 GCA_036655815.1 Oscillospiraceae bacterium | reverse complement strand
GACGAATCTTTTCTCCTCTTCCTCCAAGAGGGCGATGGTGCCATAGAGCTGTGCGAACACGCCACCGCGATCGATGTCACCGACGAGCAGCACGGGCGCTTTTGCAAGCTTCGCCATGCCCATATTAACGATATCGTCCTGCTTCAGATTGATTTCGGCCGGGCTACCCGCACCCTCAAGCACGATGATGTCGTGCTCTTGTGCAAGTGAGTTGTATGCACGCATAATGTCCTGAATCAGGGAGTACTTCATTGCGAAATATTCTTTTGCGGTCATATTTCCGATCACTTCGCCATTGACAATGACCTGTGATCCGACGTTTGTCACCGGTTTAAGCAAGATGGGATTCATGCGCACACTAGGCATAATGCCACAGGCCTCCGCTTGTACCACCTGTGCGCGTCCCATCTCCAGTCCCTCGTCGGTAATGAAGGAGTTGAGTGCCATGTTCTGGGATTTGAATGGTGCAACATCGTAGCCGTCCTGTTTTAAAATCCGGCACAAACCGGCGCAAACAAGGCTTTTTCCGGCGTTAGACATTGTACCCTGTATCATAATTGATTTAGCCATTTAGTACCTCCGACATGGTGCGCAGCAGCGCCAGATTTGCATTGTGGTTTTTAAGCCCGATGCGTATATACCGTTCGTCGAGTCCTGAGAAGTTCTCACAGGAGCGCGTGAGAACCCCATGCGCCCGCAGCGGCGCAGCAAGCGGTCTTTTGCTTTTGAATAACAGAAAATTCGCGTCGCTTGGATACACGGTAAGCCCAAGGCTGCAAAGTGCCTCCGCCATAAATACGCGCTCATTTTCAACAATGCACTGTGTCTCTTCTATCCAATCTTTCTCTTGCAATGCCGCGATTCCGGCAGCTTGTGCCACACTGGAAACGCTCCATGTTGGCATGTGCGCAGCAATATTCGACAGAAGGCGCTCATCGGCGCCATACAGAACGCCGAGTCTCAGCCCCGCCATGGCGTAAGTTTTCGTAAAAGCCCTGAGAATCAGCATGTTGGGATATTTTTCAAGATGCGGCAACATGCTTTTCCCACGTGTAAAATCCATAAAGCATTCGTCAAGTAAGAGCAGCGTTTGATTTTTGCGGCAAACCTCTGCCACGTTGCAAAGCAAAGCCGGGTCGGCCAGCTGGCCAGTGGGGTTATTCGGATTGCAAAGAAACAGCAGTTGCGTTTGAGCAGTGATGTCTTCCAAAATGCTCTCCATCAGGGCAAAGCTGTCCGATTCCACAAGAGGATGTTCACGTACTTCGCTGCCAAAGAGCGTTGCCGCTCGCTCATATTCGGAGAAAGTGGGGGCTGGAACCAGTACCGTCTGAGGCTTAAAACAGGCACACAGTGCAAAGATGAGCTCCGAAGCGCCATTTCCACAAATCACCATGGACGCCTCCAGACCATGATGCGCTGCAATCGCCGACCGAAGCGCACGACAGGAAGGGTCCGGATAACGTGCATACTCTGGAACATGATCAATAATCGCCTGTTTGACGGATGTGGGCATTCCTAACGGATTGATATTCACGGAGAAATCCATAAAAATGCCGTCTCCCGCATAGACATCTCCACCGTGTTC
>JAVVPJ010000104.1:0-5015 GCA_036655815.1 Oscillospiraceae bacterium | reverse complement strand
GATGCGTCGGGCGACTATGGCAAAGACGAGTCAGCAAAACTGAGTACACTCACCACCCAGTTGAAAACCTATCAAACCGCGCAGGCGGGGCTTGGTGGGACCCAGAAGAACAACGCGGAACTGGTCAAAGCCTATGAGAATGCACTGCCCAAGGTGACAGCGCTGGTCACGAAAAAGGGAGACTATGACAGCAAGCTCGCCGCGGAGCAGAAGGCCAAGACCGCGCTGGAGAATGCCAATTCTTCCTATCCCTATGTATGGGAGTACGATGCTGCAGGCAAAATCAAGGTGCGCGCCAAGTGGCAACAGAACGGTGCACTGGTTGGTAACGTGGGGCTGGTCAAAAAACGCCTTGCTTTTTCCACGGGAAGCGCTCCTGCTTGGATGACCGGAAATCAGCGCTCGGCATACTTTGTCGAGGTGACGCTCAAACCTGGTTCCTCAACCGCATCGCGCGACCTCTATGGCACCATTACGCTGACACAGAGCGGGACCTACAAGGTGAGCGAAACTCTCGACGCCTTTATGACTGTCTCATATAGTAACATCGGTTCCAACAACAATGATATCATCACAAAGACACCCAGTGTCTACTCCATCAGCAACGGAGGCTTCACCGAGGATGAGCAGATATTTACCTTTGAAGCGGATGACAATAGCACCTTTACGGTTGATACCAGCGGTGCGGACAAAGCGTTGCTGGGCATGAACACCAACTTTGACTCCACCATTTCAGGAAAATACCCTTCTGCCAACTTCGACTTTTATAACGGTAACGGCGGTTCCTTTAACCGCGTTGGCGAGTGGTTTATTCCGGCCAAACAGGGAAACTATCTGTATCAGGTGAACAGCGATGGCACCCTGTCTCAGGCGAAGAATGCCGAGTATGATCGCAACGCGGACGGGTTTCTCGTGAAGACCCGCACACTCGGCCGTTATGTGGTATCGGATCAAAAACTGAAATTGAGCAGCAATGATGGCGGTTCGTCGTCTTCCAGCAGCTCGAATGTCATCGTGGTTGAGCCTACGCCCGGCGGAAACTACAATCCACCCACCGGAGCGGCGCTCTAATCTACCCTTTCTGCCCCTCGTTTTTCGCTGCGGCGATGAGAAAGAGTCCCCGACTGGAACACAAGTTCCAGTCGGGGACTCCCTTTTTTGAACAGGCACACAAGCCAGATCGTTGCAAAAAGGATCACTGCTGTGGGGGCCTGCGCACGCCACGCATGGCCTGACGGGTTGAGCGAACCTCCATCAGCAACTTGCCTAGGCCATCCTCGGCCTGCTTGAGCAGATCGTCGGAGAACTCCTGAGAAGCGCCACGCAGCTCTTTAGACTTCTGCTGTGCCTGCGTGATGATCTCCGAGGCCTTTTGCTGTGCCTGACGCACAATGTCCTCCTGTGCGATCAACGCCCGTGCACGATCCTCCGCGCGGCGCACAACCGTGTCGGCTTCCCGACGGGCGTTGGCGAGAATTTCTGAGCGGTCGGACACAATGGCCTTGGCCTGCTTGATCTCTGAGGGGAGATTCAGACGCACATCATCAAGCAGCTCCCGAATTTTTTCGTCATCAACCACGCTGCGTCCACCCGACAAGGGCAGACTCCAGCTTTTGTCCAGCAACTCGTCGAGCATGTCCAGAATTTCTTCAATGTTCATTCAAGATCCTCCCCTTGCGTGATTTGCGGTGCCGACAACCGACTGAGCACCAGATCATGCAGTTTGCGCGGCACAAGTCCCGAAATATCGCCCTGAAAACGGGCAATCTGCTTGACAAGACTGGAACTGAGATACATGTTGTACATGCTTGCAGTCAAAAACACAGTTTCGGCACCGGAATACAGCTTTTGATTGGTCAATGCCATTTGAAATTCGTATTCAAAATCACTCATGGCGCGCAGCCCCTTGACAATGGCAATGGCACCCCTGTCCCGCGCGTAGTTGGTGAGCAGACCATTGTAGCTGTCTACCTCCACATTGGGCAGCTCGGTGGTGACCTGCCGGATCATTTCCATACGTTCCTCTGCTGTAAAACTGGGAACTTTATCACAATTGATGACGACCAGTATGATAACCTTGTCAAACAGGCGCGCTGCTCGACGAATGATGTCAAGATGCCCATAGGTGATGGGATCAAAGCTTCCCGGACATATGGCAGTTCTCATAGAACCTCCTCGCCACGCCGATAGGTTGTAACCTTAGCATGGCCATAGCGATATTCTCGTTTTTGAGTCATGTCTCCTGCTGCATCCGGCAGAACTTCGTCGTGCTGCGTCTCACAGAGCAGAATGCCAGACGGACGTATGAGCGGTGCCACCAGTGGAAGCAGCGCCGTTAAAATGCCCTGATGATAGGGCGGATCAAGAAACGCGAGGTCAAAGTGCTCTCGGCAGCCGCGCAAAAAAGATGTGGCATCCATCTGCGAAACACGCGCTCGTTCCCGCAGTCCCGCTCTGGTGAGATTGTCCAGAATCACGGCCTGCGCGTCGCGCGATTGGTCAATAAATATGGCCATCCGCGCGCCGCGGCTGAGCGCTTCAATGCCAAGCTGCCCCGAACCGGCAAATAAATCAAGCACATCCGATTGCTCCACCTCAAACTGGACAATGGAAAACATCCCCTCCTTGGTTCTATCGGAGGTCGGGCGGGTGTCCAATCCGAGAGGCGCCTCAAGTCGGCGTCCCTTGGCCGAGCCGGTGATAACCCTCATAAACAGCTTCCTTCCTGCGTCGTGCGCGAATGACATTTTACAAATTCGTAGACGGTTGCGCAAACGGATGACCATCCCATGCCGGCACGGCCGATGCATCGAGAATGCTGATTCCATTCGCGTCCGGACCGCCGCCCAAAAGTTTGGAGATGCATCACATTATCTCTAAAATTCTTTGCAGATCACACATAATCTGCATACAGATTTTAGGAGTGGTTGCTTGGGAAAACGGCATCCCATTTGCTGGAATACTCATGAATGAGCAATTCTTTTGCGTGCGTTTTTCATTATCTCTTTTTTTTAATCGCTTGTCAACTGAGCACATGCGGATTGCGGAATTTCCTATTTAAATCTCGCCGGAATCGACGGCGCGACGAAGATTTTGCGCTGCTGCTCGGGTCATGCCGGGAACCGCCGCAAGTGCCGCTTCGTCAGCTGCCAGAATGGCTTTCTTTGTCCTGAAACAGGCGTACAGCGCCTTGGCACGCGCGGGACCAATGCCAACTACACGGGTGAGAGACAACTCAAAAGCGCTTTTCTGGTGCGACTGACGGGCATATTGGACGGCAAAGCGATGCGTTTCGTCCTGAATGGATGAGACAAGAGTGAATACGCTGCGCAGCGCCGAAATGGCAATCTCACCCCCATCGGCCGCAATGGCGCGGGTGCGATGATGGTCATCTTTGACCATGCCGAACACCGGAATGTCCAGAGACAGTGAGTCAAGCACCCGTTTGACTGTCGAAACATGACCTTGTCCACCATCAATGAGCAACAGGTCAGGCCGATGGTTGAAACTGCCGCCTGAGGGATCCTGCGCCAGTAGACGGGTCAGCCGTCGTTCCAGCATTTGTGCCATGCAGGCATAGTCATCAGGCAGATGAACATCCTTCATGGCGAAGCGACGATAAGCCCCACGTTTGGGACGTCCATCCTCAAAGACGACCATGGCCCCTACAAAGACCGCGCTTCCAATGTTGGAGACGTCGTAGGATTCAATCCACATGGGAGGGCGGGGCAAACCCAGACGGGCAGCCAACTCGTCAAGAGCGGCCACCTCGCGGCCTGATCCAAAGCGCTTGCGCTGCGAAAGCTGTTCAGCCGCGTTGAGGCGGGCCATCTCAATCAATCGCGTCCCTTCGCCGCGTTGTGGCGTCACCAACCGAACGCGCCGTCCGGCCCGCTCGGTCAAGAGTCGTTCAATGAGTGAGACATCCGACGGAACGGCATCCAACGTAAGCTGTGGCGGAATCTCCTGTGCCAGTTGGACATAGTAACGCGAAAGGAACTCCTCACGTGTCGCGTCCGCCGAGAGCGTGTCGGAAAACAGGAAATCGACCTTGTCTACCAGCTTTTCACCACGAAACTTGATCAGACTGACCGCGATGTTGTCTTCGGCTTGCACAAAGGCCAGCACGTCCTGATCGGAGACACCAGCATACACCACCCGTTGCCGTTCTGAAAAGCGTCCCAGCGCACGTAGACGGTCACGCAGACGGGCGGCTGTCTCAAACGCAAGTGCCTCAGAGGCGGCTTCCATGCGTTCAGTGAGCACCCGTGCCGCCAGCGCGCCCTCTCCACGGATATAGGCAACAGCCTGTCGCACCATTTCACAATATTCCTCCTGCGGAATGTTGCCGCGACAGACTCCCATGCACTGTCCCAGGTGAAAGTTCAGGCAGGGACGACCCTTTTTGAGGTCGCGCGGAAAGATCTTGTTACAGGTGGGCAGACCAAACGCGTGGTTGGCCTCCTCCATCATTTGCTTGACCACCCATGACGACAGGTAGGGACCAATGTAGTCGGCACCATCATCTGCCTTCTGCTTGACCTCGCTCAGGCGGGGCCAGGGACCGCCATCCACGCGAAGATAGCTGTATCCCTTGTCATCCTTGAGCAGAATGTTGTATTTGGGGGTGTGCAGCTTGATGAGGCTGCATTCCAGCACCAGTGCCTCAAATTCACTTGAGGTTACAATGGTTTCAAACTTCTCGACGTGCTCGACCATGGCAAGAACCTTGGGAGTATGATGCTCCACAGCCCGAAAGTAACTGGATACACGTCTCTTGAGGTTCTTGGCTTTGCCAATATAGATGATGACGTCGGCTTTGTTGCGCATGAGATATACGCCTGGCTCACCTGACAGAGCGTTGGCTGCTTGTCGCAACCGTTCAAGGTTCTCAATGGCCATGGATTTCCCTCCCAATACAAAAGGTGGCATGCTGTATCATTGTTACAGCACGCCACGGTTGTCCTCTTCGTCGCCATCCCTACGGGGTCCGACCCCAAGATATGGCGTGGACT
>JAVVPJ010000103.1:0-5031 GCA_036655815.1 Oscillospiraceae bacterium | reverse complement strand
CCTCAACAAACACCTCCACCTGATCTCCCACACGGCGCGCCCCTGCCGCAAAGATGGTGCGCACCGTGTCGTGCACCGGCGCGCCAGCATTGTGAAAGGCGGAAAAATCATGCGTGCCAACAAAATCCTGTGCTTGCGCGTTGAGCAGCGCCTCGTCGAGCGGACGAGCCATCTGCAACGCAAGGCCCTCCCAAAAGGGATCGCGCAGTGAGGTGTTGAGGATGCGATAGCAATAGCGCTTTCCCTGAGCGTCATAACGCGCATGGAACCCGTCGGGTACTGCGCGGCAGGCGATGGCAGAAATCTGTCGGGGCAAGTGGGCATTGAGCGCGATTGGAACCCGCTCGACAGGAATGGCGCAGGACGTCGTAAAAGAGACACCGTAGCGCAGGGCATGAACGCCTGCATCGGTGCGGGAACAGCCCTTAACATCTGTATGCTCATGCAACACCGTTTCTAGTGCCTCTTGAAAGGTCTGCATCACGGTAGGCGCGTTCTGTTGAACCTGCCAGCCCGAAAAGGAGCGTCCATCAAAGCGTAGCATAACGAGTAAGGTTCGCATCATGCTAGTATACCGAGGGAAAGATTCCGTTGAGCAGAATCACCAGCACCAGCATGACCAGCATGAGGCAGAATGCCACTGCGTCACGTGGTGCATAGCGAAGCTGCTTCATGCGAGTACGGCCCTCTCCGCCGTGATAGCAGCGGCATTCCATGGCCAGTGCCAGTTCATCGGCGCGCCGGAACGCGGACACAAACAGTGGAATTAAAATAGGAATCAGCGCGCGAGCGCGCTGCATGATCCCCCCCGACTCAAGATCGGCGCCGCGCGCCTTTTGGGCAGACATGATCTTATCGGTTTCCTCAATCAGGGTGGGAATGAAGCGCAACGCGATGGTCATCATCATCGCCAGCTCGTGTACCGGCACCCGCAGGCGCTTCAAGGGTCCTAACAGCTGTTCGATGGCGTCGGTCAGTGAAATAGGCGAGGTGGTATAGGTCAAAAGGGAGGTTCCGGCGATGAGGCAGATGATACGCACCGCCATAAGCACCGCCAGCATCAGCCCCTGGCGGGTAATTTTGAGGAACCACCATTGCCAGAGCACTTCCCCCTCCACAAAGACCATATTGAGCAGTGCAGTAAAAATGATGATGGGAATCACGGGCTTCATGCTGCGCGAAATCATTTTCAGCGGAATGCCTGACAAAAGATAGCCGCACAACGCCAGCGCGACACCCAGCAGCAGTCCCGCTGGATTTTTGGGGATGAAAAGCGCGACGATGAAGAGCATGGTCAGGATCAGCTTCATGCGGGCATCCAAACGATGGATGACCGACTGACCAGGAAAATACTGTCCAATGGTGATGTCTTTAAGCATCGGCTCATTCCCCCTTTCCCAGCGCACGCAGCAATTCACGCCGCGCCGCCTCTACGGTATATACATGAGGACTGACATCGAAGCCCCGGCGCGCCAGCTCCAGAAAGATATGCGAAATCTGTGGAATTGCCAGGCCCATCTCTGCCAGCTCCTCAGTGCGGGAAAACACCTCGTCCACCGTGCCATAGGCAAAAATCCGGCCGTCATTGATCACCAGCACGCGGTCGGCGAAGCGGGCGATGTCCTCCATACTGTGCGACACCAGCAGCACAGTGCTGCCAGTGGTTTGATGATAGTTAGCAATCTCCCCAAGGATCTGTTCCCGCCCTCTGGGATCAAGGCCGGCGGTCGGCTCGTCAAGAATCAACACTTCAGGACGCATGGCAAGAACGCCAGCAATGGCAACGCGACGCTTCTGTCCACCAGACAGCTCAAAAGGGGATTTTGACATTACCTCAGGCGTGAGTCCGGAAAAAACCGCCGCCTCTTCCACCCGCCGCGCGACCTCCTCAGGGGGAAGTCCCATGTTTGTGGGGCCAAAAGCAATATCGCGCGCGACCGTTTCCTCAAAGAGCTGATATTCAGGATATTGAAACACCAGTCCCACTTGAAAGCGGAACTTTCTGATGTTTTTCGGATCAGCCCACAGATCTTCCCCATTAATGTAGATCTTGCCAGAGGTGGGACGCAACAGCCCATTGAGATGTTGAATGAGTGTCGATTTTCCCGATCCAGTGTGCCCTATGACCCCTACCATTGCACCCTTTTCAATTCCAACCGAAACATCGTTGACCGCTGTTTTTTCAAAAGGCGTGCCGGGCGAATAGACATAGCTGACGTGTTCAACTGTTATCGCGTGCATGGCCGTTTTCCTCCATTGGGCGCGAGTGCGGTGAGACAGGCGTCCAGCGCCTCGACACATTCCTCATCAGTGATGATGTCAGCCGCAAGATTGATGCCGCTACGATGCAGCTCATGGATGAATTCGGTGGCCTGCGGCACGTCCAAGCCCACCGACTTGAGCACAGACACATGGGAAAAGACTGCCTTGGGGGTATCATCTAGTAGAATTCTGCCCTCGTCCATCACGACAACGCGTCCACAGCGGGCGGCTTCGTCCATAAAGTGAGTGATGAGTACGACGGTGACACCAAAGTTTTGATTGAGTGCCTCAATGGTTTCCATGACCTCCCGGCGGCCTTTTGGATCGAGCATGGCGGTCGGTTCATCCAGAATGATGACGCGTGGGCGCATGGCAATCACGCCCGCAATGGCAACGCGCTGCTTCTGCCCACCCGAAAGCTGATGTGGCGCGTGCAGACGAAACTCTGTCATGCCCACATCACATAGCGCTTCGTCCACCCGGCGGCGTATTTTTTCCGGTTCGACGCCCATGTTTTCGAGGCCAAAGGCGACATCCTCCTCAACGATGGTGGCAACAATCTGGTTGTCAGGGTTTTGAAATACCATGCCGGCTGTCTGCCTCAATTCCAGAAGACGGGATTCGTCAGCCGTATTGATGCCGCCGACATAACAGACACCGCTCTCGGGCAGTAAAATAGCATTGAGATGCTTGGCCAGCGTAGACTTTCCCGAGCCATTGTGGCCCAGTACAGCCAGCATCTCGCCCTCCTGCACTGTAAGGCTGACGTGATTGAGCGCCGCCCGTTTGCTCTGGGGGTAATGAAACAGGAGGTCGCTGGCAACGATCATTTTTTCCATCAGACACGCTCTCTTTCAGGGTAAATTGGTGCTCCCCTTAGATCGACTTGCAAATTCAGTGGCAGAGCCTGGCAGAAGGAACGGCTGCCGAACTAGGTTGTTGTACCTGTACCGCCGTTCTTAGTTCCCGCCCCATAGCCTGCCTTTCTGGCTGCGAGCCGCTCTAGATTTTCCAAATCGCGGTGGAGCCCTGCGGCAACACGAGGCCGCTGTGAGAAACAGAAAGGCCGATCTCGTCGGCCGAGGTCTGGCCCCCGCGATAACGGGTCGCCATGGCCAGAAGATAGTGCATCACCGACGGGGAAAGCCCCGTGGTGTAAGAGTTCAGGATAAAGAACAATGGATTCTCCGAAAGCAGCGAAGTCGCCAACGTCACAAGCTCAAACACGCTGTCGGACAATTTCCAAATTTCTCCGCCCGGTCCCCGCCCATATGAGGGCGGATCCATGACGATGCCATCATATCGAGTTCCTCGGCGTTCTTCCCGTTCGAGAAACTTCTTGCAATCATCCACAATCCAGCGGATCGGGGCGTTTTCCAGGCCTGACAGACGGGCGTTGTCCCGCGCCCATTGAACCATGCCCTTGGCAGCGTCCACATGGGTGACCTGCGCCCCCGCCGCTGCGCATGCGAGCGTCGCGCCGCCGGTGTAGGCAAAAAGGTTTAAAATGCGGATAGGGCGGTCGGCCGCCCGGATGGCGTGATCCATAAAGTCCCAATTTACGGCCTGTTCGGGAAACAGCCCTGTATGTTTAAACCCCGTGGGCCGCACACAAAAGCGCAGCGTCCGGTAGGCAATGTTCCATTCGCTTTTGGGAAGCAGATGGATTTGCCACTGTCCACCTCCCGCCGCCGAGCGTACATAGTGGGCGTTGGCTTTGTCCCACTCGGAACCCTTTGGCGTGTCCCAGATCACCTGCGGATCGGGTCGCACCAACAGCACGTCCCCCCAGCGCTCCAGTTTTTCACCGCCCGAAGCGTCGAGCAGCTCATAATCGATCCAGTTGGTTGCAAAACGCATGGTGTTCCCTTCGCTTTCTTTCGAAAATCGCGGATTGACAGATCGTAGCCGGAGGGTCAATGTGCGAGGCTCTCCCCCGCTTGACGACCCTACAAAGGAAAAGGAAGTTGTGTCTCCTTTAAATCAAGTGCTCACAAAGCGCATTCGAAATTGTGCGGGCCGCATTTTCAATTTCGTCCTGATCTTCACCTTCAATCATCACGCGGATGAACGGTTCGGTACCAGAAGCCCGCACCATCACGCGGCCGCGACCCTCCAAAATGGTTTCCCATCTGGCAATTTCTCCTGCCACGATAGCGTTCTGTCCCAGTGCCGCTTTCATCGAGGCGGTTGCCGGCACATTCTGTATGGTTTGCGGAAACCGTCGCATCACGCCCGCCAGCTCCGAAAGCGGCCGACCTGAATCTGCCAACGCGTTCAAGAGCATGATGGCTGATAGCTGCCCGTCGCCCGTCGTGGCGATGTCCAAAAAAATCATATGTCCCGATTGCTCTCCACCCAGACTGTAGCCGTGCCGACGCATCGACTCAAGCACATAGCGGTCCCCCACGCCGGTGATGTCCACCGTACGGCCCCGTTCCTTCATCAGCTTAAGAAATCCCAGATTGGTCATTGAGGTTACCACCACCGCGTTACCCGCGAGCCTCTTTCTGGCGGTAAGATGTTCGCTGAGCGTTGCCAGCAGTACATCGCCGTCGAGAAGGGTTCCCCGCTCATCCACCGCCAGCAGACGGTCGGCATCCCCGTCGAACGCCAGCCCGAGGTCATAACCGCCTGCGACGACACGGGGCGCGAGCGAATCGATGTGGGTCGAACCGCAGTTGTCGTTGATATTCAGGCCATCAGGCTGCGCTGAGAGCACGGTGACATCGGCACCCAATTCGCGGAACACGCTCGGCGCGACCTTGT
>JAVVPJ010000102.1:4770-5039 GCA_036655815.1 Oscillospiraceae bacterium | reverse complement strand
AACCCCATAAAGGAGGCCACACGATAAGCGACTTCTCCATCCTCTCGTTTATCCAGTTTTTCGCTGGTACCTGTTTTCCCACCAACGCGATAGCCCGGAACATAGGCATTTTTTCCAGATCCATCCGGATCCTTGACCACGTGTTCGAGAATATTAGCAATGATTTTGGAGGTTTCGGCGCTGATGACCTGTCGTTTCACCTCAGGTTCTTGTCTCGAGATGACGTTACCAGAAGCATCAAGCACCTGTGCAACCACATAGGGTTGCAT
>JAVVPJ010000102.1:0-4760 GCA_036655815.1 Oscillospiraceae bacterium | reverse complement strand
CTGAAACGGCGGTGATGATCTGGATGGGGGTCACCTTAAAGGTCTGCCCAAAGGAGGAAGAAGCCAGATATTCCTCCGACTGTTTGTCGAGTTCCACAAAGTTGGGGTAAAAAAAGCCTTCTGCCTCACCCGGCAGATCAATTCCCGTCGGCTCCTTGAGGCCAAAGCGGTCAAAATAGTCATTGAACTTTTCAGCGCCGATGAGAGCCCCCACCATCATAAAGGCAGGGTTGCAGGAATATTTGACTGCCTGCGTAAAGTCGATATTGCCATGGCCACCCGCCTTCCAGCAGGCCTTGCGCCGCCCCGCCACTATGTGATAGCCAGGGCAGTTAAAATATTGTCCTGTGGGTTGTACCACATGAAGATCCAGGGCCATACAAGAGGTCACGATTTTAAAGACCGAGCCAGGCTCATAGGGATCAGAAATGGCTTTATTGCGCCACTGGTCAAACTGCGCCTGCCCAAGCGCCGTCTGGCGCGCTTCCCCTTCGGGCATTGACTCGATTTTTGCGATGGTAGCCGGATCCACCAATATGCGAGGATTGTTGGGATCAAAGTCATTTTTTGTAGCCATGCCCAAGATGGCGCCGGTCTGGACATCCATCGCAACCGCAACGGCGCGGTTTCCGACCTGATGTTCAATGACAGCCGTCTCCAGATGCTTTTCCAATGAATGCTGGATCACCTCATCAATCGTCAACACGACTGCATTGCCATCCACAGGTTGGTACATCTTTTCATAAGAATCCGGCATATTGCCGCTTTTGGCTGTTTTGGAAGCAACCACCATGCCGGGCGTGCCGGCTAGCGTCTTTTCATAGTAGGCCTCTAAACCATAGGCGCCACAGTTGTCATTTCCGGTGAATCCCAGCACGGTAGATGCCAGACTCCCATATGGATAATACCGCCGCGTATCCTCCACCAGATTGATGCAGGAAATCTTGTTTTCGAGGCAAAACTGCGTGATCTGATCTGCCGTATCCTTTTCGATGCGTGCCTTGATAATTTCATAGTAACTGTTCTTTTTCTGGCCATGCGCAATGATTTTTTCGCGTTCCACTGAAAGTAATGGTGCTAGAAAATCAGCAATCTTTTCCAGCTGCGCGTCGTTATCACCCTGAACCATTTCAGCCGGAGAAAGTGTCACCGTCCAAACGGTCGCCGAAGCGGCCAACGTCTTCATATTTCGATCATAGATCGCGCCGCGCTGGGCTGGGATGGTGGTGGGACGCAATTGCTGGGCCAATGCTTTTCCCTGATAGAATTCTCCCTTGATCACCTGAATCTCATAGAGCTTTCCAATCAGAATGCCAAAGCCAACCACCACGATAAACCCCAGCACGATGTTCATTCGGATTTTCATTCGATTGTTGGTCTGTGTTTTGGGCATAGATGCCTCCTGCCGAAACGGGTCGAATTGTTGTTAAAATAAACTAAGAGCTAAGGCAAACCGATTGACTTAACTCTTAGCAACGCTATGTTTTGTTGTCCTCGTCGGCCCCCGCCTGCCTTGCGTGAAGCAGCCTCCGATATCGACGTGCTTAATATCTGTATACGATATGAGCCTAAATGCCAATGTATGCTTTGACACGTCCGAAGAGAGAAACCAACTGTTCAGAAACCGTCGGCTTGTGTGCACGACTGAGCAATACGCGATTTCCCTCTCCCAGGTCGACATATTCAATTTGATAGCTCTCCGTTTGAGCCATGCCCAGCTTTTGCTCTGCCACATCCTCTACGCTGCGAAGAGAGATACGGCCCTCCAGCTCCACCTGCATCCGGCGATTCTCGTTTTTAAGAAGGCTATATGTATCCTGCACCGATTCAATTTGGGCGGTGAGCTCGGTCAGCACTACATTGTTGTACAAGATAGCCGAAACAATTGCCAAAACCATAATAAAACAGATCGCTGCGTGCATCATAAAGTTGCGATCTCGCGCACGGCGGCTTTCCACCACACGCAACTCCGGGGGTTGTCTCACACCGTGTGGTGTGGCAATGTCATTGCGTTCCATCCGATTAAAATCAAATGCTGTGGCTGCGCCAGTTTTGGCCATCAGTTGCACCTTCTTTACACATCGATCAGTTTTTCAATACAGCGCAAATGTGCGCTACGGCTTCGTTTGTTGAGAGCAATTTCCTCTTCGGAAGCGGTGATCGGCTTGCGTAGCACCAATCGCCCTGCTGGACTGTGCCCACATACACAAACAGGAAAATCTGGTGGACAGGTGCAACCGCGAATGTATGTAGCGAATCGTCTCTTCACCATGCGATCCTCCAGAGAATGAAATGTAATGACTGCCAGACGTCCACCCACCGAAAGTAGCTCAAAAGCATCTTCCAGTGCCGTTTCAAGTGCCATTAATTCTCCGTTCACCTCGATGCGAATGGCCTGGAAGCTTCGCTTGGCAGGGTGTCCACCTTCCCGTCTCGCATAGGCGGGAATTGCACTTTTGATTAATTCAGCCAGTTCCAGCGTCGTTTGAATGGGTGACTTGGCCCGTTGTTCGACAATAAAGCGTGCAATGCGGGGCGCAAATTTTTCTTCGCCATAATCGCGCAGAACACGTGTCAGCTCGCTTGCCGAATAGCTGTTCACCACATCCTTTGCGGACATCCCCTCCTGCGACATTCGCATATCAAGCGGAGCGTCGGTGTGATAAGAAAATCCACGTTCGGCCGCATCAAGTTGATAAGAGGAAACGCCCAAATCCAGTAAAACACCATCCACATGCGAAATTTCGCAGCGTGCCGCAAGGACACCCAGATTGCGAAAATCCCCATGTATCACTGTAGCTTGCGGCCAAGGCGCGAGCCGTTGCGATGCAACACGCACAGCGTCGGGATCTCGATCAACAGCGATCAGCCGCCCTGTGGTGAGGCGACGAGCGATCTCGGCCGAATGGCCAGCTCCACCCGCAGTCCCATCAATATAAATGCCCTCCGGTCGCACATTCAGGCATTCCACGGTTTCGGATAACAAAACAGACAAATGTGAAAATTCCATGTTTTCCGCCTAAAATCCCAGCTCATCCATGGCTTCGGCCACCATGTCGGCTGTCAGGGTTTCGTTCGCCTCAGCCCAGCGGTGCGCATCCCAGATCTCCGCCCGATCAGATACGCCCACCACCACAATACTACCGTTCAGTCCCGCCCAATCTCGCAAATTCTGCGGAATCAGAATGCGTCCCTGCTTATCTGGTGAAAGTTCAACAGCGCCTCCCAAAATAAAGCGTTGGATGGTGCGTGCTTTACTGGGCAGCTGCTTGAGCCGTTCCACAAGCACTGTCCATTCCTCCAAACGATACACGGACAAGCAATTATCCAACCCCTTGGTAACAATAAACGTGGCCCCAAGTTCTTCACGAAGCTTCGCCGGAAAACTGATGCGCCCCTTGGGATCAATCACGGGGCTATACTCACCAATGAGCATCCGGCTGCACCTCGCTCTTCCTTTCGTGGGATCATTTGCCTCTGTTTCCCACTTTTCACCACTACGCTCTTTTATTATAACGATTGGTCGTCTAAATTGCAATAGCGAATGCGCAGGGGCGGGACTTTTTCATCTTTCATATTACGACAAAATTCGATTGATATCGCCCCTTTTTCCCTTTTAGAATGCTCTTTGTTGAAGATTCACTTGGTCGTTTTCATGCGATTTGATCATCAGACGTCTCCCTCATTTCCCCTCAGTATTTTGCGTCAAGCAGAGAAGATACGGCAATATAAAAATTCCGATGCCTCAAACAAATAGACCCCTCGCATTCCCGCCCCACGTCATGTTCTCAACATAAAAAGTGTCGGGAAACCAATACGGTTCCCCGACACTTTTAAAAAATTTGTGAAAGTTGCTTGTCGTTACGCGTTAACGCCAATGACAACACCAGAACCAACGGTACGCCCACCCTCGCGGATAGCAAAGCGCAGACCTGGTTCAATGGCGATCGGTGTAATCAGTTCAACATCCATCTCGATGTTATCGCCAGGCATACACATCTCAACGCCCTGATCAAGCGCAACAACACCCGTTACATCGGTGGTTCTAAAATAGAACTGAGGACGATAGTTGTTGAAGAAAGGGGTGTGGCGGCCGCCCTCAGATTGCTTGAGGACATAAACCTGACCGCGGAATTTGGTGTGAGGATGAATGGAGCCAGGCTTGCACAGAACCTGTCCACGCTCAATCTCGTTTCTCTGAACGCCGCGCAGCAAAGCACCAACGTTATCGCCTGCTTCAGCAAACTCCAGAACCTTACGGAACATCTCAAGACCCGTGCAAACGGTTTTTCTCTTTTCCTCTGAGAGTCCGACCAGTTCGACTTCCTCTCCTACCTTGATGCGTCCACGCTCAACTCTTCCGGTTGCGACAGTGCCACGTCCGGTAATGGTGAACACATCCTCAACAGGCATCAAGAAAGGCAGATCAGCCTTACGATCAGGGGTAGGAATATAGGTGTCAACGGCCTCCATCAATTTCTTGATGCAGTCATAAGCAGGATCATTGGCGTCGTTGGGTGCTTCAAGGGCTTTCAGGGCCGAGCCTTGAATGATGGGAACCTCATCTCCGGGGAACTCATACTTGGACAGTGTCTCACGAATCTCCATTTCGACCAGTTCCAGCAGCTCGGGATCGTCGACCTGATCGACCTTGTTCATGAAGACAACAATGGCGGGCACGCCAACCTGACGGGCCAGCAGAATGTGCTCCTTGGTCTGTGCCATCGGGCCGTCAGTGGAAGCGATTACCAGAATTGCTC
>JAVVPJ010000101.1:4247-5043 GCA_036655815.1 Oscillospiraceae bacterium | reverse complement strand
TAAACACCGCAGAACACCATCGGCGTAACCTTGCGGTAGCCCGGCAAGGAGGCGGCGGTAGGATGCTGCGCATCCGTGACGGTATCTCCCACCTGGGTATCCTTCACCGTTTTAATCGCGGCGGTGATGTAGCCCACCTCTCCGGCTGTCAGGCCATCGGTTGGCACCAGATTCACCGGTCCCATCACGCCGCATTCCACAATTTGAAACTCGGCGCCTGTCGCCATCATTTTGATGCGCATGCCGGGACGGATCACGCCATCCATAATGCGCAGATACACCACAACGCCCTTGTAGGCATCATAAACAGAATCGAAAATGAGAGCCTTGAGCGGCGCGTTAGGGTCACCCTGCGGCGGGGGAATGTCGCGTACGACCCGCTCAAGCACCTCCTCGATACCAATGGCGCGTCAAGAGCCGGAATGCCAATGATATCCTCAATCTCGTGGCGCACCCGTTCAGGGTCTGCGGCCGGAAGATCAATTTTGTTGATCACCGGAACAATTTCAAGATTGTGATCAACGGCCAAATAGGTATTGGCCAGCGTCTGCGCCTCAATGCCCTGCGAGGCATCCACCACCAAAACAGCCCCTTCGCAGGCGGCCAGAGAACGGGAAACCTCATAGTTGAAATCAACGTGTCCCGGCGTATCAATCAAATTCAGCTGATAGTTCTTTCCATCCTTCGCTGCATAGATCAACCGCACAGCCCGTGCTTTAATGGTGATCCCGCGCTCACGCTCAATGTCCATGTTGTCGAGCAACTGCGCGGACATCTCGCGCATACTGACAGTGCG
>JAVVPJ010000101.1:0-4237 GCA_036655815.1 Oscillospiraceae bacterium | reverse complement strand
TGTCAGCTCCAGAATACGGTCGGCCAGCGTGCTTTTCCCGTGGTCGATATGGGCAATGATACAAAAGTTGCGCAAGAGATTTTGAAATTCGATCATGGGTTATTCCCCTTTTAATGCAGCAGTTAGAGTAAAGCTTATTATATAACGAAATTAAGCCAAAAGGCAACACAAAAAACAATATTGTTTGTTGCAGAGCCATGCGCCAAATCCACCCAAAGCCTTTGACGTCGCGCGTCGTTTCTGCGTACTATGTTAGAAGGACTTGAGAAGGAGGTGAAAACCATGCCCATTAGCAGCACGCCCTTTTCTTTGCGCATTCCCTGTGAACTTCTTGACCGCCTCAAGGCACTGGCCCGACGCAACAAGCGTTCCGCCAACCGCGAGCTCGAACAGATCCTTGAGGAATATATTTTGCAGTGGGAGGCTGAAAACGGTGCTCTCCCGCATTCTCCTCAATAGGCATTATGGCTTTTTCTGTCGCGCATCAGAAAAATAGACCGTGCGTGTGGCGGCAGCATAAACAATGCCCTCAACGCCTTCTCGCTGCACAAACAGGGAGGGCGCGTCATACAGCGGCAGTGCGACATAGCCATCGATCAGGCGCTGCTCCGCCTCAAAACAATCAGAGGCCGCTTTGTCATAGCTGCGACGGGATTCTGCAAGCAGATCTCCAATGGTCCTTTCGTATGCGCCGTCCTCTTCATGGTGGACGGCGGGACGCAAAGCGGACAGGCGCACATCTGCAAACTGCGTCAGATAGTCGGCCGGCTCCACCCCTTGCGCCATCAGCGGAACCAACGCCATGTCATAGTGTCCCGATCGGATGCGCGCCATCAGCTCCGGATAGGGGAGCTGCTCAAGATTGATGTAGCAGGATTGCTGGTCCTGCCAACAGCGCTGCATCAAACCACCCAGCTCATAGCCGGGTGAAAAGTTTCCCACCAGCAATGTGGTGCTGGGCAAATTTGTCAACCCGATTTTTTTCAGCGCATCCCCCAACAGCTGGCGCGGGTCGCCCTGCGGAATCGTCATGCGGGGGGGCCCCACCAACTGGCGATAGGACGTGACACCGAGCAACGCATCTGGCGGAATCAGCGCGTCAGACGGCAACAACGCCTCCGGAAGCCGCGAGAACAGCTCCTGCCGATTGAGCGCCGACACCAGCGCCGCGCGCAGCTCCCACGATGCGCCTGCCGGATGTGCAAGGTTGAAAAGCAGAACCCAGCTTTGGCTGTAAACGCGTGTACCCCCAAGCCCCTGCGCCTCTGACAGACGCTCCGCCGGGACCACGCAGGCGTCGCTGCTGCCCGCCAGAAAACGCTCCAGCAGATCGCGACTCGGCATCAAGGTCATCACCACCTCATCCACCGCTGTGGGCGTGCGGTAACGCTCATTGCGGCGCAGGCACAACATGTCTTTCTGCCATGAGGACAGCTCAAACGGCCCGTTCCCCAGCACGTTTTTGGCCGATAAGCCATAGCGCCCTTTCTGTAGATGAAAAAATTCTGATTGGCAGGGCATTGTGGCGCTTTGCGTCAGGCGTGTCGGCAGCGCCGGATCCCGCTGTGACAGGACAAAACATATCGTTTGCTCATTGGGCGCGGTGACACCAAGCTCGTCAACCGGCATTTTCCCGTGCAGCACCGCCTCTGCATTTTTCAGCGACATGAATTGCTTGGCCGCCGGCGCGGGTGTCGCGGCATCAAACAGCCTGTGAAACGCAAACACAAAGTCATTGGCTAAAAGGGGAGTCCCATCGGACCACATCATCCTTTCCCGCAGATAAAAGGTGTAGGCGCATCCGTCCGGCGATTCCTCATAGCGCTCGGCACAGGCGGGCAGCACTTCTCCTGATGCCGACAGCGTCATCAATCCCTCAAACAGATTGGCAACGGCTGTCCGGTCCGCGTCGCTCTCTGCAAACTGCGGATCAAGCGTTGAGGGCGGCTGATCAAGGTCATAGCGCACCGTGCCGCCGCTCGGTTGAGAACAGGCGGTCAAAAGCAGCAACAAGGCCAATGTCAGGGCAGAAAAGGATTTCAATGGATTTCCTCCTTCGTGCGCAAAACGACGGATGCGGTGATTCCCTCAGAATGGGAGGAGCCATACAGCAAAGCGCCTGCCAGCGAGGTGAGCGGAATTGTGAGCAGAATGCCCAGACTCCCCACCAGCGCTTGCAGCACCTCAACCACAATCATCTCCATGTTGAAAAGGGCCAGCGTCGAGGTGGCATAGGCAGTCAAAAGCAGCACGATGGAGAGCGAACCGCCGATGTAGGCCAGCACCAGGGTGTTGGCCATGGTTCCCATCATATCGCGCCCGATGGCAAGACCGCTGTGCAGCAGCACACCCACCGTGGGAGTTCTGCTTTGGGCTTGCAATTCCCACAGCGCCGAGGCGATGGACATGGCCACATCCATCACCGCACCCAGTGCCCCGATCAGAATTCCGGCAAAGATGACCCCTCGCAGATCAATCGCATGACCGGTCGGCAGCGAGGCCAGATAGACCGACTGTTCGTCTACATAACCCGTGAGCATCAGCACATGATCCATCCCCAACGTCACAACACCTGCCAGACCCACGCCCGCCGCACAACCGATTCCCGCTGTTAAGGTCTTGCGGCTGGCTCCTGACACCAGCAGGAGCGTACTGGCAATTGAAAACCCACATACCCCCAGCGCACCCAAACGAATGTCACCACCCGACAGCACAGACGGCAGAAAACCGGCAAAGATGGCGCCACAGGTCAATGCCAGCGCCGTGAGAGCCCAAAATCCCTTCCAGCCGCCCAGCAGCAGAAACAGCAGCACATAGGTGCCCACCAGAAGCAGCAGCGCATCGGTGCGCACATATTCGCCCAGCATCCATCCGTCGGATTCCCCCCGCTCACCCCGGTGCAGCAGCACCTGGTCGCCTATCGCGATCTCCTTTTGTGCTACGGCATAGAACGGATCGGAGCTTTGACTGGCAAAGACCATTTCTCCTCTGCGCTCCCGATCCAGAATCCGGGCATAAAAATGAACGGTGATCGATTCGACGGGGTGGCCATCCCCAATGTCAAGCACATGGCTCTCACGCTTTGCAATGGCCTCCACACGGGCCCGCACCACCTCAACCGACGCATTGCCTTGCAGATCCATCGCATTGGCGTCTGCCGCATGGTGCGCCGCCGCCAACAGCAACAGGGAGACAAGCAATGTCACAAGGCGCACAGCCGTCTCGCGACGCTGCGCTCGGTCTGTCCACAGACGTGTCAGAAAGGTCATGCGCCGCCTCCGCACTGCGCCCGAATGGCCTCAAAGGTTTCATCACTAATGATGTGTTCAATGCGGCAGGCATCACAATCGGCGATCCTTTGACTGACGCCCAACATCTTTTCCAAAAATTGCGCGATCACGGCATGACGTTCACAGACGTTGGCGCCCTTGAGCATGCCTTTTTGCGTCAATGTGATTGCGCCATTCTTCGGCATATCAATATATCCCTCATTGCGCAGAATGCTCATGGCGCGGCTGACGCTGGCTTTGGTCACCCCAAGGCGTTCTGCCACATCCACCGAGCGCACCGGAGAGGCTTCCTGCGACAACAGCCAAATGCTCTCCAGATAATTTTCTCCCGATTCATAGAGATTCATGTCACACCTCCTGATGCGTGGAAATGCCTGCGCATTCCTCTGAAATTGCGTTTCATCCGATTCCATCCGTGTAGACAAGGCCAACACGAGACAACCTCCCGGACCGTCACGGCTGCAATACCGGATTCCTAGGCAAACGGGCGCGCCACGTCAGATGAAGCAAGATACAGGGTATGGTTGACCATGGCGCTCTCTACTGTCACAGAGAAGATGGCATCCTCTGCCACAGGGACGTCGCTTTGCACGGTGATCGTTACAGTATCCCCCGAGGCAGAGCCTCCATCCGTTGCAGTGATCGATCCGCACGTCACGGTGTAGCGGACCGCATGAGGGACAGCCGGAAAGGCAAAGACCACAGAATAGGGGGATTCATTGCCCCGACAGGAAAGCGTCCACTGCGCTGGCACAGCGTCGTCGGGCGCGGCGTATGACGCAATCTTCGTCACACGAACAGCAGAAGAGTCAAGATAGAGCGTCTCACCCGACACGCCGCCCCTGGCACGCACGTCAAAACCGGTGATTTCGGTGGAAAGGGAACAGGTTGCAGCAGCGCCCCCTACCGCTGGGGCAACATCCGATCCGCTTGCGCCATACGCAACG
>JAVVPJ010000100.1:3693-5067 GCA_036655815.1 Oscillospiraceae bacterium | reverse complement strand
GTCGGACTAAATGTTGCAGCCGACCCGCTGTTTACTTATGCTTATATGGGCGTCAACGGCGGTATGGTCGTGGTCACGGCCGACGAACCGGGACAGCACTCATCACAAAACGAACAAGACAATCGCAACTACGCCAAAATGGCCAAGATTCCGCTGCTGGAACCCTCTGACAGTCAGGAGTGCAGGGACATGGTTGTCCTCGCATTTGAACTTTCAGAGCGGTTTGATTCTCTGGTTCTGTTGCGTATGACCACGCGCGTCTGCCATTCCAAGGGACTTGTGGAATGCGCAAAGCGCCGCGCAGTGCCGATTCGCGAATACAAAAAGGATGTGTCGCGCACCATCACGGTGCCCGCGCTCTCCCGTCCCATGCGTTTGCGTGTGGAAGCGCGTCTGCACGCTCTGGCTGAATATGCCGAGACGTCGCCACTCAACCACATTGAGTGGAATAAAAACGAGATTGGCGTAATTGCGTCAGGTATGAGTTACTACTACGCCCGCGAAGTGTTCGGTGATGATGTCTCCTACCTCAAACTTGGTTTTACTAATCCACTGCCTGCTGGGCTACTGCGCACCTTCTGTGAAGGCGTAAAGAAAGTCTATATTGTCGAAGAAAACGACCCCTACATTGAGGAAGCAGTCAAGGTTTTAGGGTTTGCACCGCACGGTCGGGACACCTTCCCATTCTGTGGAGAGCTGACGCCCGATGTACTGCGTCGTGCACTGACCGGCAAGACATTCCCTACCTTACAGGCTGATCCGGCCAAGGTCGCTCCACGTCCACCCATGCTGTGTGCTGGATGCCCTCATCGTGGCTTGTTCTATGAGCTGGGCAAGCATAAAAATATAATGATTTCGGGGGACATTGGTTGCTATACGCTGGGATTTTCTCCCCCCTATAATGCAATGGACTGCAACATCTGCATGGGTGCGTCCATCTCAGCAGGACACGGCGCACAACAAATTTTTTCAATGAAGCCGGGCTGTGACACCCGCACGGTAGCTGTGATCGGCGACTCGACCTTCTTCCACACCGGCATGAACTCCCTGCTTGATGTGGTCTATAATGCTTCCAAGACCATCACAGTCATTCTGGATAACCGCATCACCGGCATGACAGGTCACCAGCAAAATCCCGGAACCGGCCTGACCATAAAAGGGGATCCCACCTGCGAAACCTCGATTGAAGCGGTAGTGCGCGCACTGGGTATCAAGCATGTCAAAACCGTAAACCCCAATGTGCTAACCGACGTCAGGGCAGCGCTTGACTGGGCTTTCTCGCTCGATGAGGCGTCAGTTGTGATCACACGTTGGCCCTGCGTGCTCAAACGCTTCTCGGCCGAGGACAAATCTGAATTCCCTCTCGCGTTTACC
>JAVVPJ010000100.1:0-3683 GCA_036655815.1 Oscillospiraceae bacterium | reverse complement strand
CGTTTCAGAGGCCTGCATCGGCTGTAAGGTGTGCCTCAAATCCGGTTGTCCCGCATTATCCTTCGACGATATATCCAAGCGGGCCATAATCGACCGCGCCATGTGCGTAGGCTGCACCGTCTGCTCTCAGATCTGTCCCAAAGAAGCCATCGTGAGGGAGGAAAAGTAAGATGAACGACACAAAAAGCATTCTTCTGGTGGGTGTGGGCGGACAAGGGACCATCCTGGCCGCAAAATTGCTGACCAACGGCCTCATGCAGGCAGGCTACGATGTCAAAATGAGTGAGATCCACGGCATGAGCCAGCGTGGCGGCAGCGTGTCATCTCAGGTGCGCTATGGTACACGTGTGCTTTCTCCCGTCATCGAACAGGGAGGTGCCGACGTACTGGTGGCTTTTGAAAAAATGGAAGCTTTGCGCTGGCTGGATTACTTGCGGGTAAGTGGCAGCATCATCGTCAACAACTACGAAATTCCTTCCATGCCGATTTTGTCCGGGAGCATGGCCTACCCGGCGGGAATTCTTGAGGAGCTGTCCTCCAAAGCCCGTGTGACAATCATTGATGCGGCAGCCGAATCGCAAAAGCTGGGCAGCCAAAAATTCATGAATGTTTTGCTGCTGGGTGCAACCATCCGGCGCATGGGGTTGCGTGATATCGACTGGGCCACCATTCTCCGTGAGAACGTCAAGCCGCAGTTTGTCGAGATGAATCTGCGTGCCCTTGAGGCTGGAGCAGCGCTCTGCGACTAAATCGTTTTTACAGCCCGAGTGCTAAGACGTTCTGATAGCAAATTTTCTGACCTTCCACTGCAGAACATACTGCGATGGGAGGTCACTTTTTTCGCGTTTTGCCCCACTGCATTCTTATACAAAGGAAATGCCAAAAGCAAGGACTTTTTTCCGTGCTTTTGGCTTATTGAATGAATTTTCAATTTTTCCATCCGAACAAATTTTCATTGATACCCATGAGCTTCCTTGAGCATCATATCCTTGACCTTCATGAGGCGTGTAATGTTGCCTCGCTCATTCTCCTCAAGCTTCATCATAATATACTTGATGGTTTCCTCAAGCTGAGGGATCATCACATATTCCAGCGCGTTGACGCGTCTGCGTGTCTTTTCGATTTCCTGCGCCAGCAGTTTAACCGTTTTTTCCACTTCGGCCAGCCTCAGCATATCATCCAGCAGGTTGGCCAGCCGCATGATGGAGTCATCCAACTCAGCAGGGGTGGACGCAAAGCTGTAGGGAAAGATATCTCCCTTGTCTTCAGTGCGAGTTGTCACCGAATAAAGTGGCACGCTGACCGACATGATGTTTTTAAACTGCATCTCGATCGCAACGCTCTGTTTGGGATACAAGAAGGTCTGCTCCATCATGGCGGGACTCATGAGCGCCGAGGCGGCTGAAAATCCCTGATAGGCCTCACCCAGTGCATGCTCAACCTCCAACCGAAGCTGCTGGTTGCGCCGCACTATATCGAGAAACTGTTTCATCAGTTCGTCTCTTTTATCCTTCAGAAGCTTGTGACCGCGTCTAGCCGTAGCCAGACGCTTTTTCAAACGAGTCAACTCCATACGTGTGGGATTGACATTGAGGCGCGCCATAGACTTCCCTCCTTACTTTTTGGGGAGGTACTTTTCGATGTATTCCGGCTTGATACGTTTTAATTCGCTTGCCGGCAAGATCGACAAAAGTTCCCAGCCGATGTTGAGCGTCTCCTCAATGGTGCGATTGGTCTCATAGCCCTGCGAAACGTAACGCTTCTCGAACTCGTCGGAAAACTTCGCGTACAGCTTGTCAACCTCGGACAGCGCTGCCTCGCCGAGAATGGTCATCAACTCCTTGGCATCCTTGCCACGGGCATAGGCGGCAAACAGCTGATTCATGGTGTCAGCGTGGTCTTCGCGGGTCTTACCCACACCCACACCCTTGTCCTTCAACCGCGACAGTGAGGGCAGCACATCGATGGGTGGGGTCAAGCCCTTGCGATACAGCTCACGGGAAATGATAATCTGCCCTTCTGTGATGTATCCGGTCAGATCGGGGATGGGATGGGTCTTGTCATCCTCCGGCATAGACAAGATGGGAATCATGGTTATGGATCCTTGCTTGCCAAGCAATCTCCCGGCACGTTCGTACATGGTCGCTAGATCGGTGTAGAGATATCCGGGATAGCCACGACGTCCGGGGACCTCCTTGCGAGCAGCCGAAACTTCACGCAGCGCCTCACAGTAGTTGGTAATATCAGTGAGAATCACCAGCACCTGCATATCCAGTTCAAAGGCAAGATACTCAGCAGCGGTTAGGGCCATACGCGGAGTGGCAATACGCTCAATGGCAGGATCATTGGCCAGATTCATGAACAGAACCGTCCGCTCAATGGCGCCGGTACGTGTAAAATCAGAAATGAAAAAGTCCGCTTCCTCAAAGGTAATGCCCACGGCGGCAAATACGACGGCAAACTTCGTGTCAGCCGTTAACATTTTGGCCTGACGCGCAATCTGTGCGGCAAGGTTGGCGTGGGGCAGTCCTGATCCAGAAAAAATCGGTAATTTCTGCCCTCGCACCAGTGTATTAAGCCCATCTATGGCTGATACACCGGTCTGAATAAACTCATTGGGGTAATCGCGAGCAGCCGGGTTCATTGGTGTGCCGTTGATGTCGAGGTGCTTCTCTGCCAGAATCTCGCTGCCACCGTCGATGGGACGACCCATACCATCAAAAACGCGACCTAGAATCTCTGGCGAGACACCCAACTCGATGTTGTGACCGAGAAAGCGAACCTTTGAGTCCTTAAGGTTGATGCCGGCTGACGACTCAAAAAGCTGTACCAGTGCGTTGGTTCCATTGACCTCAAGCACACGACAGCGGCGAACCTCACCGTTTTGAAGCTGGATTTCTCCCAGTTCATTATAGGTGACGCCGGAGACATCACGGATGAGCATCAACGGACCGGCAACCTCTTGAATGGTACGGTATTCCTTAATCATTCGTTATCACCTCCGGCCGTAATGGCGTCTAGTTGCTCGTGCATCTCGCGGGTGATGTCGGCAAATACCTGCTTGTACTGCTCCTGTGGCACATTCTTGGCACGCCCGATGCGATCTCTTGCCGCGATGCCAAATACTTTGTTCATCGGCGCGCCCTGTGCCAGGGCACGCTGCGCCATTTCATTGTAGGCAAGCATCAGTTCCATCATGGCGCACTGTTTATCAAGAGAACAGTAGGAATCGGTGTCGCTCATTGCGTTTTGCTGCAAAAAATCCTCACGAAGCATACGTGTTGTCTCCATGACCAAACGGTCAGTGGCAGAGAGTGAATCGACTCCGACCAGCTTGACAATTTCGTTCAGCTCACTCTCCTGTTGGAGCAACTGCATTGCATCATGGCGTTGTCTCATAAAGTTGGGATGGACATGTTCGCCATACCATCCCTGCAAACGGTCGAGATAGAGCGAGTAGGACGACAACCAGTTAATAGCCGGGAAATGTCTGGCATAGGCCAGCGAGGAATCCAGCCCCCAGTAAACCTTGACGATGCGCAGCGTTGCCTGCGAAACCGGCTCTGAAATATCGCCGCCGGGTGGTGAGACGGCACCGATGACCGAAAGCGCACCCTCGCGCGGCTCTGCGCCCAGCGTCAACACGCGACCCGCGCGCTCATAAAACTGCGCAAGACGGCTGC
>JAVVPJ010000099.1:1483-5074 GCA_036655815.1 Oscillospiraceae bacterium | reverse complement strand
GCTCCTCCATCGTCCCTTCAATTGCCTTGGAGACGCTCTCGTTGTATACATCCAGTGGGAGGTCTGTGTGCAGGTTTGACGCTTGCGAGATCCTTTGCAGGGAATCCTGCCAGGAAACCGCAGTGACCATCTTCCCCGTTTCATCAATAGCGGTATACGCCACACTAAAGACGCCCTGATTTCTCAGATAGCTCAGCTCGCCGCGAATTTCGTTGAAGCATTTGTTGATGTTGAAGCGGCTGTTATAGGAGGGGTTCATGGAATAGTTTCCAATGGTGTTGAGTGCGCGCGCCATCGAGGCATACTGGTCATCCGTATAGGTGAGCGATCCCTCCATTGGTTCGCCTCTTGCCATGCTGAACTGGTCGCTCACAGCCTTCATCAGTGCAGAGGTGGAGTTGAGTACCATGGACATAATGATGCTGAGACTTAGAATAATGAGGATACTCTTGAACAAGTTGGTCAAGATGTTGCCCATGGAATGCTGATGCTTTCCTGCTCCGTCAAACATTTTGCGGGTCACAGAGACAATGGCAAAGCCAAAGCTCATGGCAAGACCAATCAGCGCCATACCCCAATAAAGGTTACTGACAGCGGTGTTGCCCATGAAGAAATCCAGCAAAGACATCTCGGCGCCATCGTAATAAACATTTTTAAGGCCGGAAAAAACCTCGAAGAAATCGTATAACCAGCCAACAATCGCGCACATTCCTCCGGCAAGACCGTAAAATGCCTCAAAGAACCAATCAAACATAGCCATCCCCCCTTTCCCCGCCCTGCAAGGCGAACGGACCCTTTATCGTTTTTCTATCGGACACGCAGATGTGTTTTTGAGTACCACAAATAGGCAACTATTCCCGCGATGGAGGCGAAAACCAATCCAATGAACGCCAGACCGGTTCCGTTAAAATAGACGGAAATGGTAAACTGATAGGTGGAACTGTTTCCGGCGATGTCCACCACCTGTAGCATATAGTTACCACTCTGCGTCAGCACCTCAGGCGGCTTGATAGCCTCGCCATTAAAGGAGACGCCGATGTGCGCGCCCGGCTCTAAATCCGCCAGACTGACCGCGCCGGAGGCGATGCCGTCGACTACATTGACAAGCGCCAAGGTCGGGGGCGTGTGGTCGATGATCACGTCCAGCGTGAACAGCTCCTCTGTGGCAGCGCATTGGTAGGTGATCTGATAGTGTCCGTCCTCCTCCAGAGGAACCGCAGCATCCGACCATTTCGTTTCGCCCTCGTCTCTTGTGACATCTGTCACAAAGAAGCCTCTGGGTGGCTGGAAAATGGCGAGCTGAGCGGCGGTCTTGTCCAGAATGGTAAACGCGACGGAAAAGGCGCCGGGAGTGGTCTCGTCCCCCAGGGTGAGCTTATACAGACCCGGCTCCGAAATCGCCGACCACTCCACATTTTCCACAAGGGTTCCGTTGCGGTACAGCTGGGCGTCCTTCAGCAGCTTGCTCCGAAAGAACACCTTCTCTGTCACCACCATGTCGGGAACGATGTTGGAATACAGACAGTCCCCGCCGGAGCGATCGGCGTAAATCGCAAAGCAACCGTTCTTTGAGTCATAGTCCACCAGGGAGCTGATCTGCGTTTGCGCGAGAGGGCCCTCCGTCACAGCGTCGATGGGCGCGCCTGTAAAGCTGTCAACCTCGCCGACATAGTTCATATCGATGTTGCCGGCAAACGCAGTTGACGCACAGAGACACAGCGTCAAAGCGGCTACCGCCATTCGTTGATATTTTCTCATGGATTCACCTGCTCTTCCGATTACGATTCCTCCGCAAGGACGATGTCATTGCGCGCAGTGAGACTGTAATACACCTCGTCTGCCCGGAACACATGGCTCCGGAACTCCTCCACGTCCATCTGCCCGATTTGATACAGGGGGCACTGATAGCTGGGGGTATACTTGGTCATTAACGGGTAGTTACCAAAGGTAACGATGATGGCGTTACCGGTGGAGGTCTGATTGTTCAGCTTTTGCAGCTCAGAGGGATAGATCAGCGGACGAACCTGCATTTGCGTGGACAGGTTCATATCGCCGCTCTTGGCACCCAGCCCTGCGGAGGTCGAGGTGGTCTGCACGGTCATATTGCCGCACAGCTCCGAGAACTCCTTGCAGGTGCCGATGTCGTTGGAGCCGATGAACATTTTCATACCGCAGTTGGACTTGATGATGTCTGCCACCTTTTCGCCATAGACGTTGTTGAGCTGGCTGTAGCTCTGCACCACCATGTTGAACCAGATTTTTCTGGAACGACCGACGGTGATCATTTTGTCAAACTTTTCAATTTTCGGCATATTACCGAACTCATCTAGGATAAAATAGACGTTGCGGGGGAGGGACAAGTCCTCTCGACCGGAGGCAACCTTGATCAGCGCCTTGTAGATACAAAGCACGAACACCGCCGCCAGACCGTGCCGGGTGTCCTTTTCGTCGGGGATCTTCATAAAGAGCACCGTGGGTTTCTCCGCAAACTGCACCGCATTGATGTCCGTGGCGGCAGTCAGTCCGCAAAGACCCCGATCGTTGAACATATTGAGCTTGTCAAAGGCGATGGACATATAGCTCGCCAGCGTATTGTCCGCCGCGGAAAGCACCTGCCGGGAAAGGGTCACCGCCTGAGACAGGGGGCTGCGTCCGGCAAAATAGTTCTTGAGGGCTTCAAACTCGTTTTCGCTGTTGGCGATCGCCTTGTTGAGATTAAAGAAGTTGAACTTCTCCTTGCACATCCCCAGACGCTCGTCCTCGCTGTCCTCCAGCATGGCAATGCAGGTCGCCATCATGATACTGCGGGCACCCTTTTCCCAAACCGGATCTTTTTCGCTCTCGATGGGGCAGATGACGCTGATGAGGTCGTTTAGATCCTCGTACATCTCATCATAAATCTTCTGCTTGGCAACGGTCACATCGTCCTGACAGTGGAAGGCATCGGCATAGCCCCTGTCATTCCACTCGAACCACAGCTCGCCCTCGGCGCACTCGCCGTCCATCTGACGCAGGTCGGGATAGTCCGACATATTGTCCCGGTGCGCCTTGATGCCATTGCCTGCCTCCAGATACGCCTGATACATATCCCAGATGGATTCCAGCGGATTCCAGCGGCTGGAGGAATAGGTGTCGCGCAAATCCAGCAGCTGCACATCATAGCCCCGCTCCTTTAGATACTTGGAGTGCAGGGAGAACAGCTCGCCCTTGGGGTCGGTGATGATCATGCTGCTGCCGCAGTTGGTGGCGCCCAGCAGCTGAATCATGGGGCTGATGAAGGTGGTGGTCTTACCGGAGCCGGTGGCACCGATGACCAGCGAGTGGGCGCCGGAATAGAAGTTGACAATCAGATTTTTCTTTTTGTCCACCACCGCCCGCACGGGTACACCGTCCTTCTTGGCAGCCTGTATCTTGTCATAGCTATGTACGGGGAACATCTTGTCCCGTTCCTCGTCGGTGAGAAAGCGGCTGTTTTCCAACACGCTGTCCACCATGGCGCTCTTGCCCTTGTTTTTAAAAATGTCCCTGCTGCGGGTGCCGCCGGCGGCACGATTGGTGCCCGCCCAGAAGATCGCCCAGAGGAACACGATG
>JAVVPJ010000099.1:0-1473 GCA_036655815.1 Oscillospiraceae bacterium | reverse complement strand
TTCATTGATGGAGACGGCGTATCTGCTGGACAACCCTGTTAATGCGGAACGTCTCGCCTCTGCCAGAAAACACGCCCGGGAGAAAAAAACATCCGGATTTTCCACGGATGATTTGCGGGAATTGTGTAAATAATTGTGATGAAGATAAAACCCAGAATGCCCGAACCGGCCACCAAAATAAGCAGGAAGAGCAGCAGGGTTTTAAAGTGTCCCCCCGATTTTTGAGAAAAAATCTCTTTTAATTTGCGCATTCTCCATTCCCTTCCTTCGGTTGATTCATGCCGCTGACCCGGGCTGTTCCCCTTTTAAAATCTTGTATTTGCCAGACCGTCATCCTTCATAGTCCAGGCGCGGCCATAGGGGGAAAAATCGTGGTATATTCTCTCAAGCGTCCACCCACCGCTCACGTGCATCCACGGAATGATATAGGGTTCGGCCGTGCTCCCCGTAAGAGAATTTATCATTTTCAGCACGTACTCTCTAGAAAAACTGCCATAGGCGCTGTTGCAGAGTATACGTTCAGCCCTGGGCACATCAAAATAGTCATAGCGGAGTCCCGTGCCACTGCACCATTCGTCCGGCCTCTTGCTGTAGGTGATGCTGTTGTTTGGGAAATAGCCGTCGTTGACAATTTTCGCCCCCTCCCCAAACTGCGCCCAATAGGAGGTATCTTGCGGTTCATAATCTTTCAACTCACACCACCGCGCCTTGCTGATTAAGCCAAGGCTCCTGTTTATCCCGCTCCCGGTATGGGTCATATAATATTTGAAGGACTGTTTTCCCACCGTCTGCAGATCCACATCTAAATAGCATCCCATGTACAGGGCACCGCACTCCCGGTTATAAAAGGTGGAATTTTCTATGCGGAGCCCTGCCACCGTCACGATGCCCCCCAGATTTTGAACGGTAGAGCCGTTCTTCAGCACCAGCGCCGTGTTGTACGGGATGTACAGGGTTGCCCGCTCTGACACGATCAGATTGCCGCCGTCGCAGGTAATCGTTCCCTTGTTGTGCGCTGCAGAATGGCTGGTGGGAATCACCAGCGCATCATTGTCCAGCACCACCGTGCCGTCGTTTTCAATCACACCATTGAGAAATACTTTTCCGGAGATGCCCAGCGTCCCTCCCTTTTCCACCTTGATCGTTGCTTTCGCAGGGATTGAGCTGTTGTCCGCAATCTCGGTGGTCTGCCCCGCAGCCACCGTTGTATTGCCAAACACGTTCACCGCGTGCTTCGTAGGCTGATAAATTGCCATGTGCGCCGTACTGTCCCAGGGAGCGGCGGCAATGGACCGCGTGTCAATTCCGATGATCCCCGGAGTGCGGGGATTATGTATATCCTGAAAGGCAAAGTCCACGTCCTTGTTTACGCTCTGGAATATATAGGTTTCGCCTTCATACCCGGTGCCTTTGGTGCTGTAATAGCCGTCCATATAAAAGGTCAGCGCCGATGCATCTCCATATTTGTCCGTG
>JAVVPJ010000098.1:3953-5227 GCA_036655815.1 Oscillospiraceae bacterium | reverse complement strand
GGCAGTAGTATCGGCACAGGGAAAATTCACCGATGTGCTGGTTGACAAAGCAGCTGAAATTAACCCGAAAGCCTCCAAACGCGAGATGGATATGTTGTTGTCCGCAGGAGAACAGATTTCTGTGTCGCTGCTGGCCATGGCCATTGAAAAGCGTGGCTATCCTGTCAAGTCGTTTTTGGGGTGGCAGGCAGGCTTTTTGACCGATTCGACACACTCCAACGCCCGTATCCGCAAGATCAACAAAGAACGACTTGAAAACGAACTGGCCAAACGCACGATCCTGATTGTCGCAGGATTCCAGGGTGTCAACCGCTATGATGACATCACAACGCTGGGACGTGGTGGCTCAGATACCAGTGCTGTTGCACTGGCGGCGGTCTTGAATGCAGATAAGTGCCAGATTTTCACCGATGTAGACGGTGTATATACCGCCGATCCTCGCGTTGTCAAGGGTGCCATTAAGATGTCGGAAATCAGCTATGATGAAATGCTGGAGCTGGCCAGCTTGGGTGCTCAGGTGTTGCACAATCGGTCAGTGGAAATGGCAAAGCGGTATAACGTGTGCCTTGAGGTCCTTTCCAGCATGGACGAAAAGCCGGGCACTATCATTAAGGAGGTAACAAGCGTGGAAAAAATGATCATACGGGGCGTGGCCAAAGACACCAATGTTGCGCGCATCTCGCTTGTCGAGCTCAAAGACAATCCGGGTGTCGCGTTCAAGGTGTTCTCGCTTTTGGCAGCTAAAAAGATCAATGTGGACATTATTTTACAGTCGATTGGACGTGATGACACCAAAGACATCACTTTCACAGTGGCTCAGAATCATGCTGATCTGGCAGTAGAGACACTCATGGCCTGCAGAGAGAGCGTCGGCTTTGCCGATGTGATCTGCGATAAAGAAATCGCCAAGGTTTCCATTGTGGGTGCTGGGATGGAGTCCAATCCAGGCATTGCCTCCCGGATGTTTGAGGCGCTGTCCTCGGCCAACATCAATATCCAGATGATCTCAACCAGCGAGATTAAAATTTCAGTACTGATTGATATTCGAGAGGCGCAGCGTGCTATGACGGTGATCCACGATGCGTTTTACGGAAGCTGAATCATTTTCATCTGCTGCTGATTCATCCACTTCTCCAGAGGAATACTTCAGAGAACCGCGATATAGATATGAATAAAATGGCAAACACAAGTGTATACTAAACACAAAACCGGCGTTACGTCGGATAGGAGTGAAAAATATGCTTGATAAAATTGCCTTGTGCCTTGTCATTATC
>JAVVPJ010000098.1:662-3931 GCA_036655815.1 Oscillospiraceae bacterium | reverse complement strand
GCTCGTCTGGGGCGGGGTCGGACTGTTCCAGTTTGATGTGGTCGCATGGCTATTTGGTGGACAGTCAGCCCTCATCAGCCGTATTATTTACACATTGGTTGCCGCAGCGGGGGTTTGGTGCATTTCTCTGCTATTCCGAGATATGTCGGACGGGCAACAGAGCGCCAAGTAGGAGAAATATTAATGGCAGTTCTTTTGAATCCTGATTTGGCCCTGCATGGCGCATTTTGTGCTATGCAGGGCCTTTTGGCGTACTGATTATGATGTACAGGAGGCGCTTGATCTGATACAATGTGATAGAAATACATGGGCTTCATCGCAGTGGGAAATCTGTAAGATTTTCATTGATGTAGCAGGAATTCAGACCCAAAACAGCACTCATTGTCTGTGACAGCTGGAAAACTCTTAGTGGGGGATAAAAACCATGAAAAAAATCATTTCATTGATAGTCGGCCTTGTGATAATGCTTCTGAGCACTGTTGGTGCTTTGGCAGTTGAGACGGTGTCCACAACAGTGCAGGAAGCGGATCTTTTCAGCCTGAATGGTGCATGGCAAGGGACTCTTCCGGTTTTTATGACGAATCACAGCTACTTTAACGACCCTATTGCGTTGGATGTCAATGCAGCTCGCAACAATCAGATTTTATTGCGCATGGACTCAATTGACAAAGTATGTTATCAGCCTCCCAGTGAATGGGTCAGAAGTGCCGAAGGGTTGCAATTTTCTCTGTATGAGGGGGTGGGGCGCATCGACATTGCGCTGACCCTTCAGCCCGATGGAAGTCTCACGGGAATTTGTACGCAACGAGGCAGGGAGATGCCGCTTTCACTGCAGCGCAGCGCAGCCCAACCGGCCGCAGAAGGCGCGTTGCCTACACAGTTTATATTTGAGAGAAAGACAGAAGGGCAGTGGCTGGAAGAGCTGCGTGCTACTGCCAGCTATTCTGCCACAGGGACGCCAATCCCCTATACCTATGAGTTGTCACGGCCGGAGAAATCTCGTCCGATTTCTGAGATGTATGGGCTTGACAGCATTACTTCGGGACATACCGATTTGGAAACTATGAAGATACTGCTTGATCTGATCAGCCAAAATTTTATGCACGATGGCAGTGTGGTGTTGCCACAACCCTGTGATGCACTGTCTGTAATCGCCTACCACAATCAGCATGGCGGGATTGAATGCCGCGGTTTGTCGGTCATTCTATCAGAAATGTTGCGCGTTTGCGGGATTCCAGCCAAACCGATTATGTGCATTCCCTCTAGCGAACCTTGTGAGGACTGCCATGTGGTGGTGCATGCCTATTCGCAATCGCTCGGTCAATGGGTTTTGCTTGACCCGTCCTATCATCTGATGCTGCACAATGAGGCGGGTGTACCAATCAGTCTGCCCATGTTGCGCGACGCGTTGATTCGAGGCGAGCGGTTGGTTCCGAACGAAGACGCTGGGCGCAATGGTTTGCCATTTTCCCTTCCGTGGTATCGAGCTTACATGACAAAAAATGTTTTTCGTTTTGCAAACGCAACTGATTTTTATTTTGGCGGTGAGCGATTTGCGGATACGGATCTCAAAGGGAGGATGGATGTCAGTGCTTCGAGTTTGTTTGGAGGTTCCTCGAGCATGACGGGTCGCATCCTGCAACGTCCTAATCCACAAAATATGCTTGTTCCGCTGGCATATGTAGTACCTTATCGTTATTCCCGTACGGAGCGGTTAACGACCTGCGCCACTCGCTTTTGGGCGGTTCCGGGTGTCAATAACCATTAGTTTAGCGGAAAATACTGAAAATTACCATCAAATACTATTGGTAATTGTTCACCAAAATGTTATAATGCAATTACTAGAATATACTGTGGGAGGACCACTATGGAAGACTATACATGCGACAATGGACAGGTCATTTTAAAAACACGTATTTTTGGCGGGTTTGACAAAGAACAGGTGCTGGCAGCAATTGAGCGCCTGAGAGAACAAAATCAGGCTGCGCAGTCCGAACTGGAAGCACGTATGGAGGCACTGTCTGACGCCAGAGGCGCACTGGCTGAACAGGTGAGCGGCTTCGAACAGCAGATTACCGAACTGGAACAACAACTTGCAGGGAGAAGCGATCGCATTTCCGAATTAACGGGACAGATCGATACGATGCAAAGTGAAATCTTTAAAAAACAGCAGTCCCAGAGTGAAGCAGAGCGCATGCTTTCTGCGCAAAAGGAGCAAACGCGGCAATTGACGTTGCGCGCACAATCGTTTGAGTATAAGGCCAAACGTTACGATGATGTGGCTGGCCAGCTGGGAGATATTATGCTTGAGGCACGACAGAATGCTGGTGAGGTGATTGCATCTGCAGAAATCGAGTCCCAAAACATCAAAGAAGGCGCCATACGTGTAACCGAACGCATTTCCGATGAAATGCTGTCGCTTAAAGATGATCTTACGCTCATTCGAAAAAATGTCAGTGACATGATGTGCGCTTTCGACAATCGCCTTGATACGATTGATCGGGCGCTGGACTCCATCAAGATGCCACCCATCCAGTCACAAACCGATGACGCACCAGCCATTGAGGAAACAGTGGTACAGCAAACCATGATAGCCGAACCGGTGACTGAGGAGATAGCCAATGACTCTGCAACAGCGGTCGAGTTTTTTCGCCCCGCTGCAACGATGTGAAGTGCAGATTTCCGTTTGACTGATGTCAAGCAAAATGCCGACATCAGCTATTTTCCTGTTTGGCATCAATCAGCAGTATTCAAAGTGCTCGTTGGCATTGCGCCGAAAAGGGAGACGGTGTACCATGGAACAAAATATTCTACTTGACGCCCCAACGGCGGCGGTCATTGTGGCTGCGGGTCTTTCCTCTCGCATGCGAGGAATCGATAAGATATTGGCTCCTCTGAGAGACGAACCGGTGCTGTGGCACACCCTGCATGCTTTTGAGCAGTGCGAGGCCATCGGAGAGATTGTAGTCGTGACGAGAAGCATACTCATTCAAGCCGTGCAAGACATGATACGTGCACGGGGGCTGCACAAAGTGTGGCATGTGGTCGAGGGCGGTGAGACGCGGCAACAGTCCACTTATAAAGGCGTGTGCGCGCTGTCCTCCGGTTCAAGTCTTGTCTGCGTCCACGACGGTGCACGTCCACTGGTGAGTGGACAGGTGATTCTTGCGGCCATTTCTGCAGCGCGTAACCATGGCGCAGCGACGGCCGCTATTCCGGTAAAAGATACCATCAAGGAGGAGCATAACGGATTTGTGGCTTGTACATAC
>JAVVPJ010000098.1:0-652 GCA_036655815.1 Oscillospiraceae bacterium | reverse complement strand
CGAAATCATCTGATGGCTGTGCAAACTCCACAAGTATTTGACCGTGCGCTCTATCTTTATGCGCATACAGCAGCTCAAACAGAGTACAATGATGATTGCCAGATGCTGGAATCTGTAGGCATTCGTGTTGCCATTTCCAAGGGAGATGAGTGCAACATCAAGCTGACAACACCGGATGATTTTGTGGTGGCAGAAGCATTTTTGGGTCGGAGGGATGGACAATGACTAGATTTGGACAGGGCTATGATGTCCATCGCTTGGTCTCAGAACGGCCCCTCATCTTAGGTGGCGTAAAGATCCAGCATTCATTGGGACTGCAAGGATATTCCGACGCCGACGTGTTGCTCCACGCCGTGATGGACGCGCTGCTGGGCGCGGCGGCACTGGGCGATATCGGTATCCATTTTCCCGATAACGATGCGCGTTATCAAAATGCAAGCAGCTTGCTTTTGCTGCGTCAAGTGTCTGATCTTTTGACGCAGAATGGGTTTTTCATTGGAAACATTGATGCGACGGTAGTGGCGCAGCATCCGCGTTTGGCACCCTATATCCCAGAGATGCGGCGCAACATTGCACTGGTTTGTGGCCTCTCACTCCAATGCGTCAGCGTCAAAGCAACCACTGAGGAGGGATTGGGTTTTACAGGGGAAGA
>JAVVPJ010000097.1:0-5265 GCA_036655815.1 Oscillospiraceae bacterium | reverse complement strand
AATAGCCCGCAGCGGCGTTGCGCGCAATGCTGTGGCCGCTTGGGGCATAGCCACCTTGGTGCGACCATGCCTCCAAACGTCGCGCCGCCAAACGGCCGTCGGCATGCACCGCAGCACACAACGTAAAATCAACCGCATGGCAGGTGCGCGTGCCCATGAAGGCTTCCTCACGGGACAGTTCCAGCCGAACCGGCCGTCCTCCCATCTGTATGGTAAGCCATGCCGCCAGCGGCTCGTAAATGACCCTTTGCTGATGGTGAAGCCCGACCCCGTTCTCGGGCTTGATGATCTGGATGCTGCCCCATGCCAGCCCGGTCGCCTGTGCGATGACGTGATGCACAAGATTGGGTATTGGGGTGTCTGTGATGACAACAACGCAGTCGTGCTCCCGATAGGCCAGACAACCGCCCGGTTCAGCAGGGCAATGCCGCGTCGTCTGTGTGCGATAGGATTTTTCAAGCCGGATCAGCCCACCCGAGGTCGCCGTCTCCTGATAGGTGCCGGTGCCCATCACATAGCTGCTGTGGGACAGCACATTGTCGGGATACTGTTCATGAATCGCCGGCGCTTCTTTGGCCATTGCCGCCTCCGGGGTCATCAAGATGGGAAATCGTTCATATTCCACCTCGATCAGAGCGGCGGCGCGTCTGGCAGCCGATTCGCTCTGGGCCAAGACGACGGCGATTTCATCCCCCCATACGCGCACATGCCGGTTGAGCAGCAGACGTTCCGTCCTCTCTTGCCGTGCTTCTCTGGCGAGCCAAGGGCCGCCTGCCGGAAAAGGGCGATCCGGCACGTCAAAGCAGGTGAGAATCCGCACAACGCCCGGCACATTGAGCGCCCCGGAAACGTCCATGTGCAACACCGCCCCATGCGCGATGGTACTGTGCACGATGTGGGCAGTGAGCGCCTGCGGCATGGCATTGGCAGCGGTGTGTCCGGCTACACCCATCCCCTTTTCAGGCGGCTCAACCCCAAAAGGGCTTTCTCCGACAGACATTCCTTTTCCCTCCTTGCCTCAGACATCTTCGATTGCTTGTGGTTATTATATCACAAACAGCGTCAAAAGAAGAGTGGAAAGTGTGTGCAAGGGTGTGTCTCTGCGGCGGTCTTTATAAATTTTTAAGTTGACTTGCTCTGACACGCTGCTTATACTGAGCATAACAACTGATGTATGCGCCTGAATGAATTGAACATGATCCCGATAAGGGCACGGCGCTCTCTTCGCAAAATAAAGGGGGTACGTCGCGCCTTTTTTTTGAATACTTTTCACTGCAACGCCGCATCGATCGGAGGCTGCTATGTACAAGATTTCTGATACCCACCCTATGAAGTGGCAACGCTTGAAACACGACATTCTGATCACCGTGATCCTTGTGGTGACTGCCATGCTTCTCTCCTCTTTGCTGGCAGAAGCCTTTATTGATACGATGAATGTGGTCATGGTCTATTGCCTCATGGTTCTCATCGTCGCGCGTGTGACCACTGGATATGTTTATGGCGTGGTTGCCTCCATCGTGGGGGTTTTGGGCGTTAACTATTTTTTCACCTACCCTTATTCCGCATTGGACTTCACCAAAACTGGATACCCCATCACATTCGCTTGCATGCTGGGGACCTCCATTGTCACCAGCGCGCTCACCAGCCGCATCAAAGCGCAAACCGAGCGGGCTCAGACCCGCGAAAAAAACAGCGAAGTGCTCTATGAGATCACAAAAAGTCTGCTGTGCCTGCGCGAGCCGGAACAAATTGCCCAAACATCGGCCAATTATCTCGACAGCTTTTTTGAATGCCGCGCCGTGATATGGCTTGGAGATCCTACCGAGGGACATGCCTACTACAGCAGCACGCTGCATCTTGCGCAGGAGGACTTGTCCGCTGCAACTGACGCCTTTGTGCGCGGTGTGGAAACCGGTCGAGGCACTGCGTTTTTTCCCTCTGCCATCGGAACCTATCTCCCTATTATGACGCAAACGCCCCATGGCAATGTCCTGGGTGTTTCGGGGCTCTCGCGGGAGATGACCGCCTTTGATGAACACCTTGGCGGCACGCTTCTCAATCTGATCACCGCGCAAATTGCCATCGCGCTGGAATATCGCCATCTGGAGCGGGAGCGCCAACGCGCTGCTCTTGAGGTGGAAACCGAGAAAATGCGTGGAAATCTGCTGCGCGCCATTTCTCATGACCTGCGCACCCCTCTGACTGGAATTTATGGTGCCAGTTCTGCCCTTCTCGAAAAGGGAAATCTCATGGCGGGGGAAGACTGTCAGAGTCTGCTGCACGACATCCAGGAAAATGCACAATGGCTGATTCGAATGGTCGAAAATCTGCTGTCGGTCACTCGCATTGGCCAAAGCGCTTCCAATGTTTCCAAAACGCCCGAAGCAGCTGAGGAGATTATCGGAGCTGCCGTGACCAATCTGCGCAAAAGCTACCCCCATGCGCAAATCGGGGTTCATGCGCCCGATCAGCTTTTGATGGTTCCCATGGATGCTATTTTAATCCAACAGGTCCTCATTAATCTGATCGAAAACGCAATAAAATACGCCAACAGCAACCAGCCGATTCAGGTGGCTGTTGAGGCACACCCCTGCGAAGCCTATTTCACCGTCTGCGACAGCGGCTCGGGTCTTCCCTCTGATCGTATTTCTACCATCTTTGAGGGTGGTTCTGTTCACAGCACCGTGTTGGGTGATTCCTACCGCGGCATGGGAATCGGACTGCCCATCTGCAAAACCATCGTCACAGCGCACGGGGGACGCATCGGCGTCACCAACCGCGAAAACGGCGGCTGCTGCTTCTATTTTGTGCTGCCCCTGTAGACCCCAGCTTTGTTCAAAGCGTGACTGGCCCTGCCGCTGTTACCGCGTGCGATCAGGGTCACCCCTCATTGTGATGCCGACGCGGCGGCGGAATGGAGCCTGACATGCCCAATCAATACACTGTTCTGATTGTCGAGGACGAGCTGGCCATTCGTAACTTCATTTCAGCCATTCTCACTGCCGATGATTACTTGACCCTGCAAGCTACATCGGGGCGCCAGGCTGAACAACTCATCCATGCACGCAACCCCGATGTTATTCTGCTCGATCTTGGTCTTCCTGACATGGACGGTGCCGACATTCTGCGCAAGGTTCGCCAAACCTCCGACACCCCTGTGATTGTCGTTTCTGCCCGTGAACATGAAAAGGAAAAGGTTGCGGCTTTGGATTTGGGCGCCGACGATTATATCGTGAAGCCCTTCGGTTCGGAGGAGCTGCTCGCGCGCATTCGAGCGGCCATTCGCCATCACGCCAAGCTGTCCTCGGGGGAGCCAACTGGCATTTTTCAATGTGGCGACCTGTCGGTTGATTTTGACCGGCGTCTGGTGCAGGTCGATGGTCAGGACACCCACCTGACCCAGATTGAATATCGCATTCTGACCATGCTGTGTCAGCGCTCAGGGCATGTCATCTCCCACGAGGCCATTTTAAAGAATGTTTGGGGGCCCTACGCACCCTATGACATTCAGATCCTTCGGGTCAACATGGCGAACATTCGGCGCAAGCTGGAGCACAACCCAGCGGAGCCCCACTATATTTTAACCGAGGTGGGCGTTGGCTATCGCATGTCAGAAGGAACCTATTCTAGCTCACAGCCTACCTGACCATGCCCCGCGCCCTGCATTTTGTAAAAGTCGCGCTGCAACCGCAACGTTGTGCAGCGCGACTTTTTAGCAGCAGCTCCCTCCATGGGTCCCGTGCAAGGTGGCACATGCTTTGTGCGCATTGGCTCTAGCGTTGCATCGCCGTGATGCCATTTGACAGCGCGCACAGATTCTCAAGGCTCAACCGTTCAGCCCGAATCGCTGGGTCAAGCTCCAACGCTTCCAACACCGCAATGAGTGCCGCCTTGGAAAGGTGCATCGTTGATGTGAGCGAATTGACCACGGTTTTACGCCGCTGTGCGAAGGCGCCACGCACCACCTGAAAGAAAACTCTTTCGTCCACCGGCGTCACCAACGGCGTCTTGCGCACCTTGAGACAAATCACTTCGGACTCTACCGTCGGAGGTGGCATGAAGGAACCAGAGGATACTGAAAAAAGCCGTTCCGGCTCTGAATAGTACCAAATAGCTGCCGAGATCGCGCCGCATTCTCGCGTACCCGGACGTGCGCACAGACGGATCGCCGCCTCGCGTTGCACCATGACGGTGATGGACAAAATTGGAAGCCGCAGCTCCAAAAGACGCATCAGAATAGGCGTTGTAATATAATAGGGCAGGTTGGCGCAAACCGCCACCGGAAGCTTGTCAAAGCGCGTTGCCAGAATTTGTGCCAAATCCACCTTCATGACGTCGCCATGAAGAACCTCCACGTTGTCATATTCCTGCATCGTCTCAGCCAGAATGGGCAACAAGCGCTCATCCAGCTCGATGCAGACCACACGCTCGGCACGACGTGCCAGTTCCTCGGTCAACACGCCGATGCCCGGCCCAATTTCGAGCACTCCCATGCCCGGCCCCGCCCCTCCTGCCTCTGCCATACGCGGACTGACCGTCGGGTTCACAAGAAAGTTTTGCCCCATCGCCTTGGAAAAGGTGAAGCCGTGTCGCTCAAGCAGCGCACGCACCAATGCTCGATCGGTTAAAGCCAATGATTGGTTCCTCCTTTTTTTGTTGTCCCCTATTGTAACACATTTTCCCCCATTGCTTGCAAGATGACGCAAATTATTCTATACTGTAAAAAATCGAATGGAGGGACAAGCATGGATACAAGACGCGACAAGATTAATTACTACCTTGATATTGCTGAGGCTGTCTCGGAGCGCTGCACCTGTCTGCGCCGTCACTATGGCGCCATCATCGTCAAAAACGACCAGATCATCTCCACCGGTTATGTGGGTGCGCCTCGCGGTCGTCAGAACTGTTCGGACATCGGATACTGCGCACGGGAAAAACACAAGGTTCCGCGGGGTGAGCGATATGAGCTTTGCCGTTCCGTTCATGCGGAAGCAAATGCCATCATCCACGCCTCTCGTCCCGATATGCTGGAGGCCACGCTGTACCTTGTGGGCAAGGAGGTTACTGGGGGCGCCTACATTCAGGATGCCAATTCCTGTGCCATGTGCAAACGTCTGATTATTAATGCGGGCATCAGCACGGTCATCATCCGTGACGACCGCGATGAATTTCGCGTTGTGCGCGTCTACGACCAGTGGGTGCTGGGCGACGAATCGCTTGATCTGACACATGGCTATTGAAATGGATCACATCGATGATCTGTGA
>JAVVPJ010000096.1:4599-5288 GCA_036655815.1 Oscillospiraceae bacterium | reverse complement strand
AGCGCAATGCCGTGATCCGACGCCTAACGGCAGTGGAAACACTGGGATGCGCACAAATCATCTGCTCCGACAAAACCGGCACACTGACCCAGAACAAAATGACAGTGGTTGATTCCTACAGCGCCAACAAGCGCTTGCTGGCAACAGCCATGGCGCTTTGCTCCGATGCGGAGCTTGACGAAAAGCAAGACAACGCCATTGGGGAGCCGACCGAGTGTGCGTTGGTTGTCTATGCCAAAACGCTTGGGCTGTACAAACCACAGCTCAAAAAAGACGGGCCACGTGTTGGCGAAGCGCCGTTTGACTCCATGCGCAAGATGATGTCCACGATCCATAGCACAAAGGGCAAATTTGTGCAGTATACCAAAGGCGCACCCGATGAGATCTTGCAGCGCTGCACACATATGCTGACTGAGAATGGCGTTGTTCCGCTCAACGAAATGATGATGCGCGAAATTCTCGATTCCAACAAAACGATGGCAGGCAAGGCACTGCGGGTGCTGGGCGCCGCCTATCGGGAATATGAGCAGATGCCCGGAGATGCTTCGCCGGAGGCGCTTGAACGAGACATGATTTTCATCGGGCTGGTTGGGATGATCGATCCCATCCGACCCGAGGTGAAAGCGGCCATTGAAGAGTGCAAGAACGCGGGGATTCGCGTGGTCATGATTACAGGGGATCATATCGAT
>JAVVPJ010000096.1:0-4589 GCA_036655815.1 Oscillospiraceae bacterium | reverse complement strand
CCGCAGTGGCAATTGCCCGGGAGCTTGGCATTCTCACCGATCCATCACAGGCCATCATGGGGCAGGCCCTTAATGGGATCAGTGACGACGAATTGTGCGCCACAATCGACTGTTATGCGGTTTATGCACGCGTGCAGCCCGAACACAAAGTGCGCATCGTCAAAGCGTGGAAGAAACGCGGAATGGTCACTGCGATGACTGGCGACGGAGTCAATGATGCGCCCAGCATTAAGTCGGCGGATATCGGAATCGGCATGGGAATCACAGGCACAGATGTCACCAAAAATGTGGCCGATATGATTCTGGCTGACGACAACTTTGCCACCATCGTGTCGGCGGTGGAAGAAGGGCGCAAGATCTATGCCAACATTCGCAAGGCCATTCAGTTCTTGCTCTCCTCCAACCTCAGCGAGGTGATCAGTGTGTTTGCGGCCACGATGATGGGCTTCACCATTCTGCAACCGGCACATATGCTTTGGATCAACCTCGTCACCGACAGCTTGCCTGCGCTGGCGCTGGGCATGGAGTCGGGGGAGGCTGATTCCATGAATCAACCACCCAGAGATTCCAAGGCGGGGATTTTCTCCAACGGCGTAGGTGGAGATATCGCCTATCAGGGACTGTTCGTAGCAGTGCTGACACTGATGGCCTATTTCATTGGCCATTTTATGGAGTCCGGCGTGTGGGAGATTACCAACAGCTCCGATGGGATGACCATGGCATTTTTAACAATGTCTATGGCAGAGGTGTTTCAATCCTTCAACATGCGTTCTCAGCGCGGTTCGATCTTCACCATCAAAAAGCAGAACGTTTTCCTTTGGGGGGCAGCCATCTTAGCACTTCTTTTGACCACGGCAGTGATCTATGTGCCGTTTTTGACCAACGCATTCGGGTTCACTTCGATCTCGGTTGCAGAGTACGGGATGGCCATGGGGCTGGCAATTACCATCATTCCGCTGGTGGAAGTAGTCAAGCTGTTCAAACGCAAGATGTCCAAACATCAGTTGAAGAAATTCAGATAGACCAAGACCCCGCATGGATCCCCCTGCGCCATGACCTTGCACAGCACCCGTGGGTCGTTTGGACGCAGAGACGCGATACAGTTTTCTGTCGTCCCGTTCCACAAGCTGGGCACTTGTCAGACGGACGGGTGGATTCACAAGCTGATTTTAAAACAAACAACGAGGTTAGAAAGCCCTTTTGGGCGTCTAACCTCGTTGTTCTTTTGAATCTATTTTGCAACGCTCCCGTTTGCAGGGCACACTAAACGCGGTGCATCAAATCGGTATAGGTGGGCATCGGCCAGTCTTTGCCATCCATCCATTGTTCGGTGGTATCAGACAGGACGCGAAGGCGCTCCATGTCGGGGCGAATGATGTCACGGATGTAGCGATTTTCACCCTCCCCACAGGGCAGCGCACACACGTCGCGTTGCAACGCTTGGGATTGCTCCGTCAGGGATGTGACAGCATTGTTGAGGCGCTCGACATGCTGGAAGAGGATGGAATTGTTCAGCCCCACACTGCGGATTGCTGCAAGGCAGGAGGCACTCTTGCCTGCTGCGGAGATGACGGCCGGAATCACCTGACGGCGCATCATCTCGAGCAGCGTGGAGGCTTCGATGAGAATGATCTTGCGATAGTTTTCCATCATCACATCGTAACGCGAGCGGCATTCGCGCTCCGAAAGAATGGAAAATCGCCCAAACAGATCCCGCGTCGCAGGGTCATTCCACACTTCAATGGCGTCGAGCGCGTTGGTGATGATGGGCAGGCCGCGCCGCTTTGCCTCGGCGACCCACTCGGGAGAATAGTTGTTGCCATTGAACAGGATCCGGCCGTGTTGTTCTGCCGTTTGACGACAGAGCTGATGTACGGTTGCGGTGATGTTATCGGTTTGCTCCAGAGAAGATGCAAAAAAATCAAGGCTGTCAGCAAGAATGGCACACAGAGTGGTGTTTGCCAGTGCGACTGACTGCGAGGAGCCAACCATGCGAAATTCAAACTTATTGCCGGTGAAGGCAAATGGGGAGGTGCGATTGCGGTCTGAATCGTCTCCCAAGACCTCAGGCATCGTTGCCACGCCGGTTTTGACATGGCTTTCAGCGGGAGGGGAACAGGGGTCGCCACAGTGCCGCAACATATTTGCGAAACGATCCCCCAAAAACATCGAAATCATGGCGGGGGGAGCCTCAAATCCACCCAGACGGTGGTCATTGTTGGGTGTGGCCGTCGAGAGACGCAATTGTGCGCCATAACGATCCACGCCCCGCACAAAGGCGGCCAGAAACAACAAAAAGACAAGATTATTCTCGGGCGATGCACCCGGAGACAGCAGGTTGTGACCCTTGTCGGTGGACAGGGAAAAGTTGTTGTGCTTGCCCGAGCCATTGACCCGCGCAAAGGGCTTTTCGTGCAGCAGACAGGCGAGATTCTGGCGTTTGGCCACCACCTTCATGGTTTCCATCACCAACTGGTTGTTATCACAGGTGACATTGGCCGAGTCGTAGACACAGGCCAGCTCATGCTGAGTCGGGGCGACTTCGTTGTGTTTGGTTTTGGCGGCAACACCCAGCCGCCACAGAGTTTCATCCAGCTCATGCATAAAGGCAGCGACACGGATTCGCACCCGCCCATAGTAATGGTCATCCAATTCCTGCGTTTTTGGGGGGGGCGCGCCCAGAAGTGTACGCCCGCAAAGCTTGAGATCCAGACGCTGCTCATAGAGCGCGCGATCCACCAAAAAATATTCCTGTTCAGCGCCCACCTGCGGAATCACCCGCTGCGTCTCACCGTCTCCCAACAGACGCAAAACCCGTACCGCTTGGGCAGAAAGGGCATCCATGGCACGCAGCAATGGCGTCTTGTGGTCAAGGGCGTCGCCGCTCGGTGAGCAGAAAGCGGTGGGGATGTAGAGAATGCGATCCTTTACGAAGACGGGAGAGGTGGGATCCCACGCGGTGTAGCCGCGCGCCTCAAATGTATTGCGAATGCCGCCCGATGGAAAGGATGAGGCATCCGGCTCACCCTGCACCAACGCCCGGGAAGAAAATTCAGCCAGCGCCTTTCCATCAGGACCGGGCATTAAAAAGCTCTCGCTTTTGCCCACGGCGGTGTCCGTCATCGGCATGAACCAGTGGACATAATGGGTGGCCCCCTGCCCCAGCGCCCATTCGAGCATGGCGCTGGCCACTGGTTGAGCGACCGTGTCAGACAGACGCTTGCCTTCTCGGCGGGTCAGTCGCAATCTCTCATAGATTTCGGGGGATAGAACGCGCCGCATCACCGTGTCGTTAAACACCTGACAGCCAAATTCATCTAAAAAATTCATCGATAAAGCTCTCCCTCATTGCGGTCGTCTGTGTTACAACAGATGAATGCCGACCTTTTCACATGTTTCCCACATGGAGGTGGGCCAGCAGGATGCCTGAACCTCTCCAATGTGAGCCTTTTCAAGCAGGTACATACACAGCCGTGACTGTCCAATGCCACCACCCATGGTCAATGGCAAAATCCCCTCCAGCACACCTTGGTGAAACGGCAGGACAGAGCGCTGCTCGCATCCGGCCAAGGCAAGCTGTCGATGCATCGCCGCAGCATCGACACGGATTCCCATGGAACTGAGCTCTAACGCATGGCCACAGGGATATTCCCAAAGCAGGATGTCCCCATTGAGCCCCCAATCGTCATAATCAGGGGCGCGGCCGTCGTGCGGATTTCCGCTTTTGAGCACACCACCGATTTCGGTCAGCAGAACGGCTGCATATTCACGGCAGATGGCATCCTCACGCTCCTTGGGCGAAAGGGCGGGGTAACGATCCTCCAGCTCCTGCGTAGTGATGACAAAGAGCTTTTCAGGCAGCTTGCGCCCAAAGACGGGGAAGTGCTCCATCAAGCACAGCTCGGTGGCGCGCATGGCATCCAACACGGCTTGCGCCGCAGCCACCAGCATTTCACGGGTGCGATCCCGCTCGGTGATGACCTGCTCCCAATCCCACTGGTCCACATAGAGCGAGTGGATGCGATCAAGCGTTTCATCCCGGCGAATGGCATTCATATCAGTATACAGTCCGGCGCCCGGTGCAATGCCATAGCGGTGCAGCGCCTGGCGCTTCCATTTGGCAAGCGAGTGAACAATCTGCCCCTCGGCACCGTCCAGCGAAGGAATGTCAAAGGATACCGGACGCTCGACGCCATTGAGGTCATCGTTGAGTCCCGTCTTGGGCAGCACAAACAGCGGCGCGGAGACGCGCATGAGATTGAGTCGCTCGGCCAACTCACGCTCGAAGGTATCCTTGAGAAGCTTGATGGCGCGTTCGGTTTCCAGAAGCGTCAGCTTGGAGCGATACAGGGCGGGGGTGGCGATGGTTTCATGCGACATAAGAGGGCCTCCTTATCAAGTGCCGTGGGCAAATAATCATATACTTTTCCCACTTTATCACTTGAGGGGCCGTTTGGCAAGAAAAACAGGGACCTCCGGGCAATTTTTAGACGTTTTTTCAATTTTCTCTTGCCTTTAAATAAAAAATATGCTATTGTAATTAAGTAAGATACAATGTATGAGGAGAGTGGGAAAAAATCCCGCTCTTT
>JAVVPJ010000095.1:0-5295 GCA_036655815.1 Oscillospiraceae bacterium | reverse complement strand
AGCTATAAACGAGAGGACGCACAGCGAAAATTCAAACTTCACAGCTATGCCTTGGAGCTGAAAACGGATCGAAAGGGCTTGCGGCAATTTTCCAAGCAGGCAAACAGGGTAGGACGAAAAAATCTGCTGCTCTCAGGTGTGGAGGGGATTGGTCTGGGTGTGCTGGGCATAGGGCTGCCTGATATTCCGCTTTTTGTGGGGATGCTGCTGAAAAGCATCTATGAAATTGCGCTGAATTTTGGCTACAGTTATGAAATTCCACAAGAACGCTGCTTCATTTTGCGGATTATTCAAACGGCACTTGCCGATGGTGAGGAACTGACCGCAAGCAATCAATACATCAACGATTGGATAGAAAACGGAGAACATGAGGAGACACAGGAGCTACCTCTTGAATGCGCAGCAGTGGCGCTCTCTACCGAGCTGCTATACATGAAGTTTTTGCAGGGAATTCCGCTGGTAGGCATCATAGGCGGCCTGTATGATGCCGTCTACTTGCAGAAGATACAAAAGTTCGCCAAGCTCAAATATCATAGAAGATTTTTGCACGACCGAAAACATCAGGCGAACCCATGAAAAAAAGGCAGTGTGCTTGGCCAATAAAAATTCTGATGCTTATTGCGTGGTTTGAGCGACGGAGGACATGCGCTGAGAAGTGAGAGTTCAGCTGCAAAAAGCCTTGACACAATTTTTGCAATATGACACGCTGCTGTCACCTTGGCAGTGATACCCAGTTCGTTTTTATTTTTTGCCGCAGATCGGTTGCTATCACCTTGTCGTCTCCAAACAGGTGGGTACAGTCGGTGAGGTCAATCCAGCTTTCGTCCAGACCCAACGATTCGCAGCGGTCGGAGTAGTGGGAGAAGATTTTCTTTGACAACCTTGGAAACTTGAGGTAGCTGTCATAGTGGGCGGAGACGAAAACAATGTCCCAACATTTTTGCTGCGCCTGCCAGAGTACATCCCCCGTCTGCACGCCATACCGCTTGGCCTCGTAGCTTTTTGCCAGCACAATCCCGTACCGCAGCCTCGGATCACCCACCACCGCCATGGGTTTGCCACGCAATCGCGCGATGCGACATTTCAGCACGGACCCATATGCTGTCATATTTTTTGAGTCTGGCAATATCATCATTGTGGGAAGATAAACCCCTGCACTCTCGAAAATTATGTTATTGAGTCGGCGATGAGATCAACCATGTCGTTCCCGCATATTCCGAAGATCACACTGACGTCGACATCACGTTGAAGAATGAAGTCCATCTGCTTCTCACGTCCATCGCAATGGAGAAAAAACCTATCAAAACGGATGAATGTCGGAATTTGCAAAATAAGATGCGTCTGGTGTGACTGACATCACAAATCATGTGACCTGTTTGACTGATGGACTGACAACATCATTGCCATTGGATAGAAGTTCAGCAATGATTTGCAGATGGAGGATGACCATGTTACATTGGTCTTATGCGCGCCGCGCCGAGTTTACGGTACGGCTTCGCGCAGCGGTCTTTGTCATCCTGGTTTTGACTGGGGTTACAGCGCTGGATATGCGTTTTCGACCCATGATCAAAGCAATGGCTGCTTATCAGGCCAAAGTGTTTGCCACCAAGGCAATCAATGATTCGATTAATGAATATCTTGCTCAGGAAACTGTGACCTATGATAGCTTGGTACACCTGACATGCGGCGCGGACGGACGTGTTTCCTCGGTGCAGACAGACATGGTTCGGCTCAATCGGATCAAGTCCGGCCTGACCAGTGCTGTTGCCTCTAGGGTGGCACGGTTGGACAGTCAAACGATTCGACTGCCTGTGGGAACCTTGATTGGCAGCCAGCTCTTATCTGGTCGTGGACCGCAGATCGAATTTAAACTCATCCCTGCGGGATATGTTCAATCGGATCTTACCCATCGCTTCGATACGGCGGGGATCAACCAGACACGTCACCAAATTGTCATGGAGATTGATGCGAGCATTGTGGCGATTTTGCCAGGGTATACCACTTCGACCGACGTGAAAACCAGCGTTGTGCTGGCAGAGACGGTGATCGTGGGTGCTGCACCTGAATTTTTCGCGGAAATTGGAACAGCCGATGGCGGTGCGGCGGCGGGAGAATTGACCCGCTCGCTGTTTAAGCAACCGTCTGTAAAATGATCCTTAAATTTATGAAAAAGACCGGCTGCTCTGTAACTTAGCCGCATTTTGTGCTATAATACTAAAATTGTGGAAATGTCCCAATAGGGAGGGAATGGAATGAATCAGCAAGAGGCTGCAGGGCGCATTGAGACGCTTCGTTATGAAATTGAGCATCACAATTATTGCTATCATGTCCTCGACGACCCAGAAATTGAGGATGCCGATTATGATGCGTTGATGCGGGAGCTGCGCGTCTTGGAACAGCAGTTTCCCATGCTTTTGCGTGATGATTCTCCAACTGTGAGGGTGGGTGCACCCATTGAAAATACCTTTGCGCCGGTTCCCCATATTGTGCAAATGGGCTCATTGCAGGATGTCTTTTCTACTGACGAGGTGCTGGACTTTGATCGCCGCGTTCGTGAGCGCATTGTGATGCCGCTCTATATGGTGGAACCCAAAATTGACGGACTTTCCGTATTGCTCGAATATATCAATGGGGAGTTTGTGCGTGGGTCAACCCGTGGAGATGGCTTTGTGGGGGAGGATGTTACTGAAAACTTGAGAACCATCCGTGCCATCCCACATCGCTTGCCTGAGAGGCTCGCGCTCTTGGAGGTACGGGGTGAGGTCTACCTTTCACGAGAACGCTTCGAAACGGTGGTGGCATCGCAAGAGCTGGCCGACGAAAAGCCCTTTAAGAATCCCCGCAATGCAGCGGCCGGAAGTCTGAGGCAAAAGGATCCCCGTGTAACGGCACAACGGGGACTGGAAATCCTGATTTTTAATGTCCAACGGATCACGGGACATTTTCTGGCTGGCCACCGTCAGTCGCTTGACTTTTTGCGCACGATGGGATTTCCGGTGGTGCCAAACTGTGGAGCAACCGAAAACATCACAGATGCGGTTGCAATGATCGAACAGATTGGCCAAAACAGAGGAGAATATCCCTTCGATTTAGATGGCGCTGTTGTAAAGCTAGACAGCTTTACAGACAGAAAAACACTTGGATTTACTGCAAAATTTCCGCGTTGGGCCGTGGCCTATAAATATCCGCCTGAGGAAAAAGAAACGGTTTTGCAGGATATTGAGGTGCGGGTGGGGCGCACCGGCGTGCTGACCCCAACGGCCGTCTTTGAACCGGTAACATTGGCAGGCACCACGGTTTCTCGCGCGGTACTTCACAATCAGGACTTTATGAACGAGAAGCAGATCGCCATAGGAGATGTCATTGTGGTGCGCAAGGCAGGCGAAATCATCCCAGAAGTGGTGGCGGTGTCCCACAAGTGCGGAGCGGTGACATTCCAATTGCCAAATGTCTGCCCCTCGTGCGGACATGCTGTTCATCGTGATGGGGATGATGCAGCAGTGCGTTGCCAAAACATTGCCTGCCCGGCACAGAACCTGCGCAGCCTGATTCACTTCGCAGCGCGCGATGCGATGGATATCGAGGGCTTGGGGGAGGCAATGGCAGAGGTGCTGATTCATAATGGACTGGTCCGTTCCCCGGCCGACCTCTACACGCTACAAGCATCCCAGCTTGAACCGCTGGAGCGCATGGGCAAAAAGAGTGCCCTCAACCTTGTGTCCTCCATTGCGAAATCCAAACAGAATGATTTGTCGCGGCTGCTTTTCGGCCTAGGTATCCGCAACATCGGGCAAAAGGCAGCGCAACTACTGGCGCGTCGTTTTGAAACCATGGAGGCACTGATGAACGCCTCGGCAGCAGAATTGACCACCATAGATGGCTTTGGAGATGTCATGGCGGACAGCCTGATGGCTTTTTTTGCAGAGGATGCCAACCGTGCATTAATCGCGGACTTGGGAGAGTACGGCGTCAATCTGAGCTGCATTCAGGCTCCCTTGACGGATCGGCTTACAGGGCTGACTTTTGTCCTGACCGGTACGATGCCCACCCTCACGCGGGCCGACGCCACAGCGCGGATTGAGGCACAGGGGGGCAAGGTGGCGGGAAGTGTTTCCAAAAAGACAAGCTATCTTGTGGCCGGAGAGGATGCTGGAAGTAAACTCAAACGAGCCCAGAGTCTGGGAATTCCTCTTTTGAATGAGATGGGATTGCTCGCGATTCTGGACGAGATGACATAACAATTGCACAAGACATCAGGATACCAGCGGCGTTGCCGCTTTGATCGAAAGGTGTGTAAATCGGGATGAAAATTGACATCAACCATGTGGCAAAGCTAGCACGTCTCAAAATTGACGAGCAGCAGTATGCAAAATTTGACCGACAAATGACCGCCATTTTGGAAATGGTGGATACGTTGCCCACGATCGAGGGTGCGGCAACTGAATTAGATCCCCGGAATCCCATGACGCTGCGCCCTGACGTGGTCAAGCCATCGTCACGCCGCGAGGATATTCTTGCCAACGCGCCGCAGGTCGAAGCAGGCTGTGTGGTCGTTCCGCGTATGGTCGAATAGGGAGGGGACAAACAATATGGCTTTATATGAAAATACAGCGGCTGCGCTTTCGCACATGCTTGCTGCCAAAGAGTGCAGCGCGGTCGAACTGACCAAATCGCTTTTTGCCCGCATCACCGAAACCGAAAAGCGCATAGGTGCTTATCTAACGCTCTGCGAGACACAGGCGTTGGCTGACGCGGCTGCGATTGACAAGCGGCGCGTACAGGGGGAAAAGCTGCCGCCGCTTGCAGGCATACCGGTTTCTATCAAGGACAACATCTGCACCAAGGGAGTTCTCACGACCTGTGCATCCAGAATGCTTTCTAATTTTGTACCGTCTTATGATGCGACGGTCATAGAAAAGCTGCGCGCATGTGGGACCGTTATGCCAGGAAAGCTCAACATGGATGAGTTTGCGATGGGATCCTCTTGCGAGAACAGCGCCTTTCAGATTACCCGAAATCCCCGCGACCTAACCCGTGTGCCCGGAGGGTCTTCGGGTGGAAGCGCGGCTGCCGTTGCAGCAGGAAGTGCTGTACTGGCACTGGGCTCCGATACCGGCGGCTCCATCCGCCAACCGGCAGCCTACTGTGGCATTGTGGGACTCAAGCCGACCTATGGTTCTGTCTCACGCTATGGTCTTGTGGCTTTTGCATCATCACTGGATCAGATCGGTCCTATGGCCCGTACAGTGGAGGATGTAGCCATGCTCTATTCGGCCATTTGTGGTCATGATGGAC
>JAVVPJ010000094.1:884-5341 GCA_036655815.1 Oscillospiraceae bacterium | reverse complement strand
ACCTTTTTATTGTTATTTCATAGAGATTGATGGGGAAGCGAGATGACCGACGGACGATGGAAATCAATAACTTGGCATGCGAGACACTGCAAAGGAATCCTTTGCAAGCGAATGATATGGCGATCCGCATATTAAAATATTGTGCAATTAAGTACTGGATCTACAATCCTGTGGATAACCATATGCTGTGGGATTCCTATATGCAGGAGAATGGCTCAAAAATTCAGGATAGGTTTCCCGAAAGTCTCATCGGTGAGGGGTTGATTCATAGGAACAGTGCGGCAGAATGGCTGCAAATGCATGAACAGATCAGACAGGGAGCGGCGTATGTTTGCAGTGAGATCCAACTGATTGAGCAAGGCGCTCCGGTGTGGAAGAAGGTTCAATATCACACCGAATTTGATGAAAACGGTCAACCGATGCGCGCGATTGGGATCTCTGAAAACATCAGCGCGTACAAGAGTCTTGCAGAAAACTACATACAGGCGGCCAAGCAGTGCGGCGTGACGCTTTGGATGCTCGACCTTGCTAGCCACACCATTTATGATTTAAACAATGCCTCACACGTCAAGCTATTTGATACCGTCACGGTTGTTCACAATGTGCCGGACGTATTGATCCAAAGTGATGATGTGTTGCATCCTCAGGATATCCCGGCCCATATGGAAATGCTTGAAAAAGTTTATGCAGGGGCGAAGACTGCCACAAGTGTGGGACGTTGGTGGAACGAGGATCACAGCGACTGGTGGTGGTATGAAACTTGCTATACAAACCTGTTCGACGAGAATCACAACGCAGTCAAAGCAATCGGAACGGCTATTGATATCACAGAACGGGTTCGGCTGGAGGAACGATACAACGAAGAAATCCAATGGCGCAAGGTGCACAATCAGGATGTGGTTGGTTCCTTTAAACTCAATCTGACAAAAAACCGTTGCGAGGACGGCCAAAGCGACAACATACAGATTCTTTCTTTTCAGCAAGGAGGAACGGTGGACAGCTTTTTCGAGCGCGAATATACCGCACATGTGGATCCCGCAGATTTGATGGAATACAAAAAAGCATTTAACCGCCAAAGTCTGCTTCAGGCATATCGGGAGGGAAAAACAGCGGTAATGCAGGAATGCTATCTTCGGTTTGGAGAAAGCCCGGCCAGATGGATCAATATAGAAATCAACATGTTCCAGAATCCTTACAACGGCGATGTGGAGGCTTATCTTTACGCGACGGATATTGACCAAAAAAGAATGGCGCGCACCCTTGTAGACGCTGTGGTGGATTTGAATTACGATTTCTTGGCATTGCTGGATGTACCAGCCGACAGCTACACAATTTTCACAAAAACGATTGGAACCACTCCCCTACCTTTGCTTCACGCCAATAACTACACGGCCGAGATCGCGCGTTATAACCGCATGTTTCTTGAGGCGGAAGATGTCGAGCACAAAATCTGGGAAATGTCCTATGAAAACCTTTTTGCACAACTGGAGCAAAAGGATGTTTACACGATCTATTGCAGCGTGAAGGAGAACGATGGCAGCCTCAGCCGAAAAAAATTGCAATTTTCCTATCTGGATCAGCATAGACAGAAAATCATTATTACCCGCATCGATGTAACAGCACTCTATCGCGAGGAACAATGCCGAAACGAGGCGCTCAAGGATGCACTTTTAGCGGCTCAACAGGCCAATACTGCCAAGTCGGAATTCCTTTCACGCATGAGTCACGAAATCAGAACGCCAATGAATGCAATCATCGGCATGTCCGCGTTGGCGGCGGGTTGCATAAATGATCCGGAGCAGGTGTCGGACTATCTTGCAAAAGTGGGAATTTCTGCACGGTTTTTACTGTCGCTCATCAACGACATTCTTGATATGTCCCGCATCGAAAGCGGCAAGGTGCTCATACGTCATGAAGAGATTCCATTTGAAGAGTTTATCAATGGCATCAACAGCATGTGCCTTGCACAAGCGCGGGAAAAGGGTGTGGACTATGATGCAATCCTCACCAGTTTTACCAGAGAGACTTACATTGGCGACGCCATGAAGCTGCAACAGGTGCTCGTCAATATCATCGCGAACGCCATTAAATTTACCCCATCCGGCGGCAAGGTGCAGTTCATTATCCATCAGAAAAAAATCAACCGGGACGAGGCTGTAATGCAATTCACAATAAACGATACGGGAGTGGGAATCAGCAGCGCATTCCTGCCGCAGCTTTTTAAGCCTTTCGAACAGCAGCGCGGCAACGCAACTACGCCGTACAGCGGAACGGGGTTAGGGCTTGCCATCTGCAAAAATCTATTGGATTTGATGGGTGGAAAAATTAAAGTCAACAGCATTGAGGGTGTGGGCAGCGAATTCGTGGTCGAGGTCAAGCTTGGAATTTCCCAGGAAAGCGGACGGGTAGAACAGTTAAAGGCGAACATTCCATTTGAAAAGCTCAAAGCACTGATTGTGGATGACGATATTCTCGTTTGCAGGAACACGCAGCAGGCATTGCAGGACATGCGACTGCAAACAGACTATGTGGTTTCCGGCGCGAAGGCGGTGGAAACCGTGCAGGAAAAATGGCAAAAGAAGGAGTTCTATGACATCATTCTGGTGGACTGGAAGATGCCAGATATGGACGGAATTGAAACGACTCGCGAAATCCGAAAAATCGTGGGGCCTGAGGTCACAATTATCATCATGACCGCCTACGACTGGGCGGCGATTGAGATGGAGGCGAAGCAGGCGGGGGTCAACCTGCTGTTGTCCAAGCCGCTATTCAAATCCTCACTTTGCTCCGCTTTTGAAAAAATATATGAAAAAAAGAATTCCTTGTGTCACGACGCTGCAATGCAGGAATGTGATTTTTCTGGAAAACGCATTTTGCTTGTAGAGGATCATCTGCTCAACATCGAGGTCGCCAAAAAGCTTCTCAACGCCAAACATTTGGAGGTGGAGGTCGCTGAAAATGGGCTTCTGGCAATTGAAGCCTTTGCACGAACGCCTGAGGGCTATTATGATGCCATTCTCATGGATATTCGCATGCCAGTGATGGACGGTCTGATCGCCGCAAAATCCATTCGCCAGTTGCACAAAAAGGATGCCAGAACCATTCCCATTATCGCTATGACGGCCAATGCATTCGAGGAGGATATTGAGAAAACCAAGGCGGCGGGCATGAACGCACATCTTGCTAAACCCATCGAGCCTACGCTGCTCTATCAGACCATGAAACGCTTTATACAGCACGATTGATGCGATGCGTCAAGAGATCTTGACACTGTTGGCATTGTATTGTGGCATTCGGTTGGCGGTTGTGGTATCATAACAGTCTAAACGATGCGCGTTAGCCGCAAAAAAAGAGGGTTTTGACAATGAATGAAAAAGAAATCTCAGAAATCCGCCGCCGCTTTCGCCCGGATCACAACAACATCACCCATGTTCACGGCTGCTATGTCAATGAGAACAGGCAAATCGTGTCCCAATTTTCTCAGTCTATGGACATCATGTCGCAGGAAGAATCCGAGCAGATGCTGGCGATCTTCAAACGCGCCCTGTCCGGTACACCGGGGAAAAACCTCATCGACATCACGTTCTCCACAGATCAGGTGGCCCAGGGGGACGAGCATAAGCTGCTCATGGCGCTGAGAAATTCCGCGCTCAAGGATACAGAAGCAGTACAGATCTTCTTCCAACGGGTCATTGAGCATCTTACTCTGGAGGGGAACTACCTCATCTTGCTGGCTAAGGACTCCTACGATGTGCCCTACCGCTCCAAGGACGGTGCGCGACAGTCTGACGCTTCGGATGAAGTGTTCTCATACATTCTGTGCAGCATTTGCCCGATGAAGCCGGCCAAATCCATGCTGAGTTATGCTGCCCATGAAAATCGCTTTTATAATCGTCTGGCAGATGAGGTGATCATGGCACCTGAGTTGGGATTTCTCTTTCCCGCCTTTGACGATCGCCGTGCTAACATCTACAATGCCCTCTACTACTCTCGCAACCCTGCAGAAAATTATAAGGATTTTGTGGACGTGGTGTTCAACAGTATGATACCCATGCCGGCGGCGGTGCAAAAGGAGACGTTTGAGGCGATGCTGAGTGACACCCTAGCGGAGGAGTGCAGTTATGAGGTGGTGCAGGCCGTTCATGAGCAGATTTCCGATTTGATTGAGGAACACAAAGGTGACAAAGAGACAGAACCGCTGAGAATCAACAAGAGCACCGTGAAGCAGGTGCTCACTTCCTGCGGAATTTCTCAGTCCCGCGCAGATGCATTTGGGGCAGAATATGATGGAGCCTTCGGCGTTGAGGCCGATCTCAGCCCCAAAAATCTGGTCGACACCAAACAGTTTGAGGTGTGCACACCGGACGTGACCATCCATGTGACTCCGGGGCATAGCGACCTCATCCAGACGAAAATGATCGATGGTGCCAAGTATATCCTGATCCGTGCCGAAGAGG
>JAVVPJ010000094.1:0-874 GCA_036655815.1 Oscillospiraceae bacterium | reverse complement strand
AAGTCAACGGCGTGAACATTCATGTTTCCTGATCTTGCGGGACAAGAATATAAAAAATGCTTTCCTGCTGTCTTGCACTGATCGCAACAGCAGGAAAGTCCGATCACAGGGGAACAGTTGCATCATAGAGTCGGTGAAACAAATGCGTGAACCGGCTCTATGATGTGCAAGCCCTCAATAGAGCAAACAGCCCCTGAAAGCGGGGCTGTTTTGAATTAGGCCAGAAGGCTCTGCCACTCAGGATGAGCTGAAAACCACTTGATTGCATAGGGGCATGTGACCCGTGCCATACGTCCCTCCTCGCGCAGTTGCTGTGCCGTGGCGAGCAGCAACTGATCTGCAATCCCTTGCCCGCGTAGTGTGGGAGAAACAATGGTGTGTTCGATGACGGACAGGCCATTTCGCTCGGGGAACGTTACCTCGGCGAGCGTTTCGCCGCTGTCTTCTGCCAAAATGATGCGATCATGCTGATGAAACAATGTCATATCTACCACCTCTGCTGTGAGAATATCACGATTGAACCCAGATGGCAAGCCGATAGGGGCTAATTTTGTGGGGCGGGACTTGTCCGTATCGAATGATTCATGCTATAATAATATAGCAGTTTAATAAATTAAGAGGAGTATCCATCACAAGAAAACCAGCCGATGGCATCTTGTTGAACAATGGAAGCAAAAGCCTTTGGAATGGCATCAAGCAGGGAATCAATCGTTCTCGCCTGAACCTTACGCAGATAAGCCTTGATTTTACTCCACATCAACTCAATCGGGTTAAAATCGGGGCTATAGGGTGGTAAGTACACAATGCTTGCACCCACAGAGGCAACCAATTCCAAAATCCCATCCCCCTTGTGCGCCTTAAGGTTATCCGCTAT
>JAVVPJ010000093.1:0-5370 GCA_036655815.1 Oscillospiraceae bacterium | reverse complement strand
TTTGTTTTTTATCCAACCCACTTGCTTTGGCACACATGATGTCGTATGATAGCAGAAGAACCAACCGATCTGATGAGAGGAGTAATCCAATGACCCTTACGCAACAAAGCTGTGAGGAATTTGTCACCCAGTTAGCCTCAAATGCGCCTGTACCAGGTGGTGGAAGCGCTTCAGCGCTGGTGGGCGCCATCGGCACGGCACTGGGAGCCATGGTAGGAAGCCTCACTCTGGGAAAGAAGAAATACGCCGCAGTTCAGGAGTCAATTCTCTCCCTTAACCAAACTGCATTGGCGCTGTGCGCGGATTTGACTGAGCTAGTGTCTCTCGACGCTATCGCGTTCGCGCCCTTGGCACGTGCCTACAGCTTGCCAACAAACACTCCCGAGCAGCGTGTCGAAAAATCCCATGTCATGGAAGATGCATTGCAAGATGCTGCTGCTGTACCTTTGCGCATCATGGAGAAATGTGGCGCGGCCATTGTACTGCACCGGGACTATGCCGCTCAGGGTTCTGCCATTGCCATTTCCGACGTGGGCGTGGGCGTAGCGTGCTGCAAGGCAGCGCTGCAAGGTGCCAGCCTCAATGTGTTGATTAACACCCGTGTCATGACCGACCGTGTAAAGGCCGAGGCGATCAATCTCCGTGCAAATGAACTATTAACCACATACACCTGCCTCGCCGACGAAATTTTTGCTGACGTTGCGGCTCGTTTGAACTAGGGGAGACACAAATGGCACAAATATTAGATGGGAAACAAGTTGTCTTGTCCATTAACGCCGACGCGAAATTGCGCGCAAAATCTCTCTCGGACAGGGGCATTACGCCAACGTTAGCCATCATCCGGGTGGGGGACCGCGGCGATGACATCGCTTATGAGCGCAGCGCCATCCACCGCTGCGAGGCCATCGGCGTCGCGGTCAAGACCTTCTTGTTGCCCTGCGACTGCGCCCAAATGACATTACTGAATACGATTGAACAAATCAATCAAGACGATGCCGTTCATGGTTGCCTTTTGCTGCGCCCATTGCCACGTCACATGAACGATGAAACGGTACGATCTGCCCTCGCACCCGCAAAGGACATCGACGGAATCACCGATGGCTCGCTGGCTGGTGTTTTTGCTGGAACTCCCCATGGATTTCCACCCTGTACCGCCCGCGCCTGTATTGAGATTCTTGACTACAATGGCTATCAGCTCAAAGGCAAACGAGCAGTGGTCATCGGGCGGAGTCTGGTGATTGGCAAACCAGTCGCCATGATGCTATTGCAACGGCATGCCACTGTCACCATCTGCCACACTCGCACCGTGGGCATGCCGTCTGTCTGCCGGGAAGCTGATGTACTCATTGTCGCAGCCGGTCGTGCCGGCGTGGTAGGAGCCGATTACACCCGAGCAGGACAGATCGTAATCGATGTGGGGATCAACCTTACCGCTGAGGGCGCACTATGCGGAGACGTCGATTTTGCCGCTGTGGAACCGATTGCAGGGGCTATCACCCCTGTACCGGGCGGTGTGGGAACAGTGACAACTTCTGTGCTGGTCAAGCAGGTAATTGAGGCAGCGGAACGTACCCTCTTGTGATTTTTGTTGGATTATCGGCACATTAAAAAAGGGTAGATTGGGACTTGCGGCCCCTGTGCCTTCTGTTTGTTCCCTCTCGTTTGTCTGGCATACGTTAAGGGATTAGAGTGAAGCTAGTCAAGGCGCGGTTTTTCCAAGTGCTTATGATCTTTCAAGCACATCATGCAAATGGCTTTGTTGTGATCCAATATGAACAGAATGGGAGCGTTGCAGAATAAAAATAGCACTAAACTGCTACGCAGTGGCACTGCACCGGTAGCTTGTACATTTCCAATTAACTGCTCCGAAAGGGGCAGTTTTTCTTACAAGGAATGGGCGGTTTGCTGCAAACCGCCCTTCAAAGCCGCCGCCTGCATGGTGGAATATTTGGGGCGCTACACCCACAGGGTTGCCATTTTCAAGTTTTTTGCCAACAAGGGACCTTCTTTGAGCAGCGAATTTAAGATAAGCCAACAAAGCTGCCGGTATCGATACAGTAGGTGTGATCCAGAGGGCCACTGCCTTTTCCCAAATCAAGTCCTGCGCGCAAAGCGCCCGTGAGATATGCCTTTGCGCGTTTTATGCTCTCGTCAAGTGGGTAGCCACCGGCTAAATTGCACGCAATTGCCGAGGAGAGAGTACAGCCCGTTCCGTGGGTATTGAGATTGTCAATTCTTTCTGAGCAATACCAAGATATGTCGTTCTCATGGCAAAGCAAATCTATGGCATCGTTGACAAGATGACCACCCTTAACAAGGACGGCGCCTTTTGTTGTTTTGCAAATCCGTTTGCCCGCTCGGATCATATCGTTTTGGTCTTTGATCTCAAATCCGCACAGCACTTGCGTTTCAGGAATATTGGGTGTAATCACCGTTCCCATAGGCAAAAGTTCTGAAATCAGTGCTTCTTGCGCTTCATCCGAGATGAGTTTGCATCCGCTGGTAGAAACCATCACCGGATCAACCACAATGTTGGTTGCATGATACTGGTGGAGCTTCTCTACAATGACTTTTATGATTTTGCTGCTTGAAACCATGCCAATTTTCACTGCATCAGGGAAAATATCGGTAAAAATACAGTCTAGTTGGCTTGCGACAAAATCAGGTGCTATTTCCATAATGCCATAGACACCGGTTGTATTTTGCGCCGTCAGTGCTGTAATGGCACTCATTGCATACATTTTATGTGCCGTAATCGTCTTAATATCCGCTTGAATTCCGGCGCCACCGCTTGAGTCGGAGCCTGCAATGGTAAGCACTTTATACATTGGAAAATTCACTCCAGTTCTCAAATGAGTTAACATTATAATCTTGCAGTTCTTTGATTCTTGCCTGTTTCCCCGTGGAGGATTGGTCAAACATCTCAAATTTTTTTAAGCCAGCCTATTGTGCTTTTTAAACTGCATGTAGCAACTCTTCACCAAGAAGGATTTGATTGTATCCGTTCCGTTTTCTGGAAGATGCTTTTTTCCATTGGAGCCCCTGCTGTTCTGCTGTTCGCCATTTCTTCTACAATTAGGCGCAATTCTCGGCACTCGGCTTCAATCTTTGTGCTTGAAAAAATAGCCGAAACGAGCGCGACCCCATCCACACCGCTGCCGCAAAGCCGCATCATATTCTGCTTGTTAATGCCGCCGATCGCAACGACCGGAATGGAAACCGCATTGCAAATCGCCTTTAATGTTTCAGCATTTACTTCATCTGCATCCCGCTTGGTCGAGGTGGGAAAGACAGCGCCTACGCCAAGACAATCTGCACCGTTTTTTTCTGCTTTAATCGCTTGTGCTACAGTTTGCGCGGATACTCCCAGCATCATGTTCTCGCCAATCATCTTGCGAACATCAGCCACCTCCATATCATGCTGCCCCACGTGAATGCCATCCGCTTTGCATCTTATAGCGACCTGAACATCGTCATTGATAAAGAACGGTACGTGATACTGATGACAAAGGGCCTTAATCACAAAGGCCTCTTGCAAAAGCGCCTCGTCATCCAGTTCCTTTTCACGCAGCTGGACACAGGTAACTCCTCCCTTTAAGGCTTCCTCGACCTGCATTGCCAATGTGTGTTCGCCTAGCCATGCGCGGTCGGTAACGGCGTAAAGCCGCATATATTCCTTAGCGCATTTCATACTTTGCACCGCTTTCCAATTGTGCACCGGTAAGGTTGAAGATTTCATCTATGATATAATTTCGATAAGTGGAGTTTCCATCTTTTGTTGACAATCTCGCATGCGCCAGTTCCCCGCAAAAGCCCATCGCGCAAGTTGCAGCAGCAACAGCGCCGGTAATCTCCTCGGGATTTGCCACCGCGTAAGCCGTTGCCATCGCGCTGAGCATGCAGCCGGTACCTGTAATTGTACTCATCATTGGGTGCCCATTGCGGATGACAAAAGCCTTTTTGCTGTCTGCCACTATGTCAATCGCGCCAGTAATCGCAATGACTGCACCGGTTTTCTTGGAAAACGCCTTTGCAAAATCAACAGCGCTTTCAATTGTTTGCTCCGTTACCGCATCGCCTACAGCGGCATCCACGCCTTTTGTCGTCCCTGTACCAAGAGCAATCGTTTTAATCTCCGATATATTTCCTCTGATGACTGTGAATTTCACTTCATTCAGCAACCGATAGGCGGTTTGTGTCCGCAAAGTGGAGGCACCCGCACCAACAGGGTCAAGCAAAACGGGATGCCCTACTGCGTTTGCCCTTTTCCCTGCAAGCAGCATAGCCGGTATGGTATTTTGATTGAGCGTACCAATGTTGATATTAAGTCCCGCGCAAATGGACGTAATTTCTTCTACTTCACCACAGTCATCCGCCATGATCGGGGAAGCACCGCAAGCCAGCAGAATATTGGCACAGTCATTGACTGTGACATAGTTTGTGATGTTGTGAATCAGTGGAGATTGTTTCCTCGTATTTTCAAGAAAGTTTCCGAACATTTTTCTGTCCTCCAATTGTTTTGTTGATCAAAATACAGACAACCGACACAATGACCATAACCGGGAGTGTATTCCCAACAGGGGTCTCCAATCGCATCATAACACGGTAGAGAATAAAGCCTATGAACCACAGCGCAAGATTCAGCCAGTTGAAGTTCAATGCCGTGCCGTCCTTCTTTAAAACAAAGTAGTCCGTCAGTAAAATGGCAATCATAGGTGCAAAGACAGAACCGATAAGGTACAGAAAGTTTTCAAATTGTGATACCGGTGCGATGATTGCAAGCAGAGTACCCATCATGCATACCATCACGGCAGCCCGTTTTTCGTCGATTTTTTTAGAGATACTAACAGTACTGACGCCCGCTGAATATACATCCAGAAATGTTGTGGTAACAGTAGATAAAATAATCACAACCAGACCAGCGATACCCAGTCCTGCTGACAACATGATTTTTGCGATGTTGCTTTCTCCTGTAAATAATGCGGCTCCCAGGCCGATGATATACATCCAACAGCTGGCAGCAAAATAAGAAATGGAGCTGACAAGCGTAGCACTTCGCTTTTTTCTTGCTATTCTTGTATAGTCAGAAATCAACGGTAGCCATGATAGCGGCATAGCAACGGAAAGTTCTACCGCTGCTCCAAAACTCATGCCTTCATTTAATGGAGCACGGATATCACCGGAGAACACCACAATGCTCATTACAACGGTTAAAAGGAGCAGACATCCCATGGCAATCGTATTGACTTTTCCTAGATTCTTTAATCCCACAAGAATCCATACCAAAACCAGTGCACCGATCACCAACGACCATACCCAGTTTCTGCCAATGCTAAAAACCATTCCGGCAGCCGTTGCACCAGCAGCAAT
>JAVVPJ010000092.1:0-5371 GCA_036655815.1 Oscillospiraceae bacterium | reverse complement strand
CTGTTTTACAGCAGTTGATGCAGGACACAACATCCATCCAGCTGAAAATGAAAAAAGAGGTTGTTATCATGGCACAATTATTCTTGACCAAAGGCCAGCTTTCTGAATTATCTGTCACGCTTTCTCATCTGGAATCCGTACATGGAGCTCCAAAGTACAGTCCCATACTTGGATGTTCATATGAGTGTAAAGGGTGGGATTGTGTAACATCTTTCCACTGTGCGCACAGCCAAAATTAGATGTTTTTTCCTCCGACTAAACTGTTTTATATTATTTGAGATCAAGAGCGGTCGTGGCTACAAGGATGGGTGGCAATGTTCGCTCTTGATTGATTTTCCTTCCAGAAAAATCAATTGTCATAGCCCCCGTCCATTTGAAATAGTATGTCGAAAAACTCCAGTATCAATCACTGATTGTACAAAAAACAGCAGACCGTATCACCGGTCTGCTAAAAGTGCCTGCTATTGAGGCTTTTTGATGTTGCAATCTGGGCATAGCCCAACCAGAATCAATTTGTGCCATTCGGTTTTGCACCCGGGAACATTAGCCGTTGCCAAATTGAGCGCATCGTCATATGGAATCTGGCTATCAAGTACACGATGACAGCTTCGACACACAAAATGATAGTGGTTTTGGGTTTGAAAATCATAATGATCAGGCCCAAGCGGCATCCGAAGCCTGGTAATCTCCCCACCCTCTGCCAAAAGGTTCAGGTTGCGATAAACCGTTCCGCGGCTGATGGAAGGATTCTCTCGTCTGGCAAGCTCATAGACCTCACTCGCCGTCGGATGTGAATAATTCTCTTCCAGCAGGCCCCGGACGAGATCCCGTTGGGGTGTATTTCTCGTCTGCCTCATCGTTGACATATTGGCTATTTGAGAGTCGCCTGAATCAGTCCATTGTTGTCCAGTTTAGCAAGCTCAATCACTCGATTCAAGTCAAGGCCCGAAGCCTGTGTAAAGCGTTTTCCGTACTCCACATCTGCCAGATAGCAGTGAACCGCATGGCGATATTTAATATTTTCTGTACAGGGGGCAATATCGCCTGCCGTATTAGAAATCAAGATTTGTTTTTTATCCTCAGTGAGAACTCTCCACAAATCGCCGCCTGCGCGGAAGCAGTCATCCGTTGGATCATCCTTTGGATCATATCGATACATTGCGCCATCAATGTCCAGCGGTGGCTCCATCACCTCCGGTTGAGCCGTCCACGCGCCCAAGCTGTTGGGTGAATAGGCGGGCGTGCCACCGTAATTTCCATCCACCCGCATGGCGCCGTCACGATGGTATTCGTTGACCTGTACCTTCGCGCGATTGACCGGAATCTGGTTATGGTTGACGCCAAGTCGATAGCGCTGTGCATCGCCATAGGCAAATAATCTGCCCTGCAAGAAACGGTCAGGGCTAAAGCCAATGCCGGGCACCACATGAGCGGGCGTAAACGCAGACTGTTCCACCTCGGCAAAATAGTTTTCGGGGTTACGGTTCAGTTCCAAAACGCCGACCTCGATCAGCGGAAATTCCTTATGACGCCAGATCTTTGTGATATCAAACGGATTTTCGTAATGCTGCTTGGCTTGTTGCTCCGTCATGATCTGCACATACATAGTCCATTTGGGGAAATTTCCATTTTCAATGGCTTCATACAGATCCTTGCCATGATATTCGCGATCCATACCATTGATTTGGGCTGCTTGCTCATTGGAGAGATTTTGAATGCCCTGCTGTGTCTTGAAATGGAATTTGCACCATACACGCTCATTTTTCTCATTGTAAAACGAGTAAGTATGCTCGCCAAAGAAGTGCATATTGCGGAAGGAAGCAGGAATGCCACGATCGCTCATCACAACAGTGATCTGATGAAAGCATTCCGGTAAAAGTGTCCAGAAATCCCAGTTATTCTGAGCTGAACGTCTTCCGGTGCGAGGATCACGCTTCACCGCACGGTTGAGGTCAGAAAAATTATGGACATCGCGGATAAAAAATGTTGGCGTATTATTTCCCACTAAATCCCAGTTGCCATCTTCGGTGTAAAACTTAACCGCAACACCGCGGATATCGCGCTCGCAATCCGCTGCGCCGCGTTCGCCCGCAACAGTGGAAAAGCGGATAAAGACCTCAGTTTCATTGCCCTTTTGCAGCACTTTTGCACGCGTAAACTTGGAGACATCATGTGTGACAGTAAACTTTCCATACGCACCCCAGCCTTTGGCATGCATTCTTCTTTCTGGAATCACTTCGCGATTAAAATGCGCCATTTTCTCCATGAGCCACACATCACTCATCACGACGGGGCCACGAGGTCCGGCGGTAATCGCATTTTCATTATCCGCAATCGGAGCGCCCACTTCATTGGTCAACTTTTCAAATTCGCTCATGTGTATGCCTCCATTATTTTATTATTGATAACCATTCCTAATACTGTTTACAATATAACACAGCTTATCTCGTTCGTCAATAGAAGTAAGACGGATTTTATTGTCCTGAGAGTGGTTGGATGAGCAGCAAAAAACGGGGATCGGATTTTCTCACAATCCGATCCCCGTTACGCTTATAACAAGCCTATCTCTCTGTGCGCGGATGATGATTGAGCACCCGCGACGTCAAGCCCGCTTGGGTGCGCGGATATGCTGGGAAAAAAAGTTCTCATCCAGCACCACAAAATCATCCACCTCAGAGATAACTTTTCCAAAGACCTGTCCCTTGACCACCACAGCAATAACAATTTTCCCCAATGTTTTCAGTTGACGATAAAGGCTGATATAGTCGGTATCCGCACTCATCACGAATGCCACATCATATGAATTGGAATGTGCCTTAATGAGGGCATGAATGGCCAAGTTCAGATCGGTTCCCTTTTCATCTTTAAAGTAGGTGCGTTTATCCTTGATATCCATTGGGATATCCTCTGACACAGGGCGGCCAATGTATCTTCCCAGGATCACGTCGAGATATTTTACATTTTTAAGACTTTGAATCCACTTATAATAGCCCAGTAAATAGGTATCCTGCATCAAAAACTCATCCGGCTCAGGCGCAAAAATCAGAGTTTTCAGATAGTCTACATTATGAATCTTGCTGACAACACCCCGAAATAGGGTATTGTAGTCCAGCCGAGCCGGTTCCTGACCGATGCTCTTGCATAGGCCACGCAGGGCAATGTCAAAATTCATGTGATCCACAAATACCATGCCTCTCAGCACTTTTAACACACTCTTTCTATGATAAGACTAAAGGGGTTACACCGAAATGTAACCCCCAGCAAACAAACTCGCAAGAGGCAGGTTGAAAAACCATCTCTCACATGCTTAGTATAGCGCAAAAATCCCATAAATGTCAATAAGGAATGTGCTGTTTTATGACTATATAGCGAACTTTTTGCGTATTGTAAAACGGTTTGTTCACTTTTTAATACGTCTTCTGTCGGGTAACATTGTATTTTGTCATGGCACGTGATATGCTATGCCTTGTCTAAAATCACCTATTTGACGCTGTAATTGGCACACTACCATGTGAACGTGAGAGGAAGGATTGCTATGAGATCGCAGCTCACATTAGCCGCTTCGATGATGATATTTGGTACCATCGGTATTTTTGTCAAGAACATTCCTCTGTCCTCAGGAGAAATCGCTCTATTTCGGGCTATGATTGCCGCCACCTCCATTGCGATATTTCAGTGGATCAGCGGAAAACGGTCTCCTCTGTCCGCTTTTCGAAGAGAAATCCCGCTCTTATTTCTATCCGGGGCAGCCATTGGTCTTAACTGGATGCTTCTCTTTGAAGCTTATCGCTACACAACCGTCTCCGTCGCGACGCTCTGCTATTACTTTGCGCCTGTCATCGTTACGGCGCTGTGTCCGCTGTTGTTTAAGGAACGTCTGACCCTCATGCGTCTGGTGTGCTTTGCTCTATCGACTGTGGGTCTTTTGTTGGTCGTTGGTGCGGATGGAGACGGTGGAGGAAGCAATCAGCTGGTGGGGATTTTGCTGGGCTTAGGCGCAGCGGTGCTCTATTCAGCAGTGATTCTGATCAACAAGAGCCTTCAGACTGTTGGAAATATCGACCGCACTCTATGGCAGTTTATCGCCGCCATCGTGGTACTGGCGCCCTATGTCGCAATGACCAGCGGAATCCATCCGCTGGCGGCCGGCGGCTTTGGCCTGCTGAATCTGCTGGTGTTGGGGGTATGCCATACCGGAATTACCTATTGTCTTTATTTTTCTTCCCTCAAAAATATGCCCGGGCAGGAGGCCGCATTGTTGAGCTATCTCGACCCGCTGGTCGCGGTGTTCGTCTCTGTGGTGATTCTAGGTGAGACGCTGACGCCTATGCAGGGATTTGGTGGCAGCCTGATTTTGGGTTTTACGCTACTCAACGAGCTGTGGAGCATGCGCAGCCGGCGTCTGCCTACCCACGTCAAGGAGCCTTCCAACCCAATCTGACAGAGCAGCTTGTAGAAACCTGTGATCCGTGATGTGTGAATGCTTTGTCGATCGCGGTAGTCTTTCAGCGGTGTCAAACAGCTGTTGCTCCTTTTTTACCGTTGATCCAGTTCGTGATGATTTTGCTTCGGGTGGAAAAGCAGCCGGAACGTCAAAAAGCGTCCATCATCATAAGCTGGCAAGTTTCAGAAACGAAACTGCCAGCTTATTTTGTGGTGTTTGGATCATCAAGATGAAGCAACGCGTTCCAGCCAACATGACCAAGAAGCAGATCCGTCAAATTTTTGCGCACAGCCGCAGCCAAACGTCAAGGGAAAGGAAAGCAGTGATTCGGACGCACAATACCCCTTCCGTTTGCGTGTTTGTGATTTTTTGAAACGCTCAAAATTCCTTGCTGCGCCCACCATATGTATGACCTGAGGAGGAGGTATGCACCGTGCTACGTCCTGCCGAGGAGCCGCCGCCCGAACTGCCTTTGGAAGGTGGTGGAATGCGGCGGGATGTTACCGTACGATGCAAAAACGTATCAGTCTGCTCATTTAATTCCAGTTGACCGTGCTTTCTAAAATCATAGGTTTCCGGGACATTGTTCATGTGATAACGTGCCGTTACCGACGCGCAGACCCCACACGCCACAAGCGCCGCAACAGCGATTGCCACAATCAACTCCCACGGGCGCAGCACGCGCAAACGTGTAATTTCTCCGGTCTGTGCATCATAACGGTGTTGGCCATCTTCCATTCCCCGCTTGACGCAAACCTCCACGCCGGCTACAAAATGCTCAACAGCTGCAACGTAATCTCCCGACTGCACATCAGGATAAATTTCATTCAGAATCTCATCAAGTCGCGCATCGTTCAACAGATCAATGGCCGCGCCCTTGGTTACAATATGCAGCAAACGATTCTCCATGTCAATGAGCAGCAACAC
>JAVVPJ010000091.1:0-5377 GCA_036655815.1 Oscillospiraceae bacterium | reverse complement strand
CAAACATCTGATTGTGAATGAAATAAGCCCAAAAAGTTAGGCCCATATAATCATGAAGCAGTCTCGAGGGCTTGCCGTCAGTGAATTGCATACGGCAAGCTGTTTTTCAGTATCTTTACGATAAGTATCAACAGGGATAGATGAGCGTACAAATGCACTTGACAAAATCGAAGGTGGCCGTTATAATCGAACGTAATGGCTGTGACAGGAACAAGTAACAGGAAACGCTGCGAACACAGAGAGCCTCTGGCTGGTGGAAAGAGGTTTCGAGCCTCCTGCAAATACATCTTCGAGCTGCTGATGCGAACCTGCCCGACGAGGCAGCAGTAGTGTGGGCCGGGTGCGTCCGTTAACGCGTTTTGGGTGTGTGCTTCACACCCGCAAAGGTTGTTGCCGTAAGGCAATGACAAACAGAGGTGGTATCGCGTGCAACACGCCCTCTGCTTCCCAGAATTGGGGAGCAGAGGGCTTTTTAAAATTGTTTTCATGTATCATCCACAGTAAAAAAAGAAAGGGAACAAAATCTATGACAGTATTTGAAGAGCTCAAACGGCGTGGGCTGATTGCCCAAATGACCAACGAAGAGGAAATTGAACGCAAGTTGTCCAACGAACGCGTCACTTTCTATATTGGATTTGACGCGACAGCGGATAGCCTCCATGTGGGACATCTGCTGCAAATTCTCATTATTAAACGTCTGCAAATGGCGGGACATCTTCCTATCGTCTTGCTGGGAACAGGAACCACTATGGTGGGAGATCCATCGGGAAAAAGTGATATGCGCAAGATGCTTACGGTGGATCAGATTAATTTCAATGCCGAGTGTTTCCGCAAACAGATGGAACGTTTTATTGACTTTTCTGATGGGAAATGTATCGTTGCACGCAATGGAGACTGGTTGATGAACCTCAACTATATTCAGCTTTTGCGTGATGTGGGTGTGCACTTCTCAGTTAACCGCATGCTGTCTGCAGAGTGCTACAAGTCCAGGCTGGAAAAAGGTCTGACCTTTCTTGAGTTTAACTATATGATTATGCAGAGCTACGATTTTTTGCATCTCTTCCGTACCCATCATAACACCATCGAGCTTGGCGGGGATGATCAGTGGTCTAATATTCTTGGAGGTGTTGAGCTGGTGCGCCGTGCCGAAGGGGTTGAGGTCTGTGGCATGACATTCAATCTTTTGACCAACAGCGAAGGCAATAAGATGGGAAAGACCGAAAATGGGGCAGTCTGGCTGGATCGCGACAAAATGTCACCCTATGATTTTTTCCAATACTGGCGCAATGTGGGTGACAAGGACGTTATCAAATGTCTCAAGTATTTGACATTTTTGTCCATAGAAGAAATCGAGGCTATGGAGCAGTGGGAAGGCGCTCAACTCAACCGCGCGAAGGAAATCTTGGCCTATGAACTGACTACACTGGTCCATGGGAAGGAGGATGCCGACAAAGCAATTGCGGCGGCTCGAGCATTGTTTGAAACTGGCGGTGAGAGTGAGCATATGCCTACCACCGAAGTCTTCCTTACAAACGGAGTCCTTCCCGTGATCGAACTGCTCAAGTGCACGGGACTGGCAGCCTCCAATGGTGAAGCAAAACGGTTGATTGCCCAGGGCGGAATTATGATTGACGATGAAAAGATTTCCGATTTGTCGGGCAATGTGTTTACAGCCAACTTTGAAAAAGGCTTTGTCATCCTCAAAAAAGGGAAAAAGATCTACCATAAGGTTATTTTGAAGGCATAATCATTACAATCTCAAAATGGGCTGCCACGTCATAAAAGCGTGGCAGCCCATGATTGCAACCATTTGTTCTCCGGCTATTCACAACCAAAAAGGTTCTTAAATTCCCCTATGATGCGGTCGGCGTCAAGACGGGAAATCAAAAGTGAAATGTCAACTTCTGATGTGCTGATGAGTTGAATTTCACACCCCAACGCATAAACTGTAGCAATTGCAGCGGCAGCGACGCCAGGCATTGCGGCCATCTGTTCACCATATAATTGCAGCTTGCAATTGGCACTGGATACCAGAGGCTTGAGGCCCTCAATCGTTCCCGAAAGCTCACGGCAGATGTGCAGCGTTTTAACAAGGTCGCTGTCTGAAATAGTAAAAGACAGTGACACACTTTGGGCACAGGGAACTGATTGTGAAATCATATCCAGGTTGACCCCTCCGTTGGCGAGAGCAGCCAACAGGGCAGAAATCTCTCTGCCCTCGGTGGGTAGACTTTCAAAAGAGACGAGCGAAACCCTTTCGGTTAAAGTCAATTTTGAAACGCCAGTCATACAATCAAGCCTCCTTTCAGCCTTGTAGCATGCTATTCATATCATATAATCCGTCGGAGCATCCCACAAGAAACTGCGCCGCACGCAGTGCCCCGATGGCAAATACATTCTTAGATCGGGCGCTATGGGATAGTGTGATGATTTCATCAGTTCCCGCAAAAATAACCTCATGCTCACCAACAATGGTTCCACCACGCACCGAATGAATGCCCACCTCATTGGAAGCACGGCGTTGCCGCATAACGTGGCGGTCATATACGAATTGCGGCTCAAAGGAGGCAGTCTCCGCAATGGCATTGGCTAGCATGACAGCTGTGCCAGAAGGGGCGTCAACTTTTTTGTTGTGATGTTTTTCGATAATCTCGATATCAAAGCCATCCCCCAATAGCGCAGTTGCCTGTTTAGCCAACGCAACCAACAGATTGACGCCCAATGACATATTAAAGGAAAAGAAGATTGGTGTCGTATGCGCTGCCTGTTCAATCGCCTCCATATCGCGTTCGCTCATTCCAGTTGTGGCGATGACGGCCGGAATGTGCCGAGAAACAGCAAAATCAAGCAATGTCGGTAGCACCGAAGGATGAGAAAAATCAATGATGACATCGCTGCTTGGACAATCTGAAAAATCGGAATAAACAGGGAAGGAAAGTGCCGAAGAGTCGTTTCTGTCCACACCTGCGACAATCGATAGTTTCTGCGCATTTGCGCATTCAGATACGACGCGGCCCATCACACCCAGTGCACCCGAGAGAATAATATCTATAGCAAACACCCCTTTCACAAGCAATTCTAGACCAGATGATGCTTCTTCATTTGGTCCGTCAGCAGCTTTCGGTTTGAGACACCAAGTTCGTCAAGCGGAAGACGGCAAGGGCCGACTGAAAACCCCAGAAGACGAACGGCCTCTTTGATGGGAATTGGGTTGACATCACAAAACAATGCGCCAATCAACTCCATAAAATCGATCTGTAGATGGGCGCTCTGCGCTGTTTTTCCCTCAAACCACAATTGACAAATATCATGTGTTGTGGCAGGGCAGATGTTGGATAGAACTGAAATGACTCCCAAACCACCCAGAGACAGGACAGGGACAATCTGATCATCATTTCCAGAATAAACGCCCAGCTCATCCCCACATAGCGCACGGGTTAGCGCAATGGCAGAAATATCGCCGCATGCCTCTTTGGTTGCGACAATGTTGGGGTGTTTGGCCAGCTCCGCATAGGTTGATGGCTTAATGCTGACCCCCGTGCGGCTGGGAACATTGTATAGAATGACCGGCAGATCGGTTGCATCGGCAATGGCATTGAAATGACGCACCAGTCCCGTTTGAGAACACTTATTATAATAAGGGGTGACATGCAACAACGCATCGGCTCCGGCCTCCTTGGCCTCACGACTGAGCCAGACAGCATAGGCTGTATCATTGCTGCCCGCACCTGCTATGACAGGGATTCGCCCCGCTGTATGGCAAACCGCAAAGTGGATGCACTCAGCATGCTCTTCATCGGTCATGGTGGCAGATTCTCCAGTGGTTCCGCAAATGATAATTGCATCGGTCTTGTTTTCAACATGCCAGTCTATGAGGCGACCCAGTTCAGCATAATTGATCGAACCATCCTCAAACATTGGGGTGATGATGGCAACGCCGGCACCGGTGAAAATAGGCTTTTTCATAGGGAACAGCTCCTTTCAGCGGTAGTGTGAAACATTTCGACCATTTTGAACAGACAGAATGAATGAACAGCTTTTTAGTCGAAGTAGCCTTTGGCAGCAAGCAATTCGGCCATGAGTACAGCACCGCCGGCCGCGCCGCGCAGTGTGTTGTGTGAGAGGCAAACAAACTTATAGTCATACTGTGTGTCAGGGCGCAGGCGACCGATGGAAACTGCCATTCCTTTCTCCAGATCGCGATCGAGACGGGTCTGAGGACGATTTTCCTCTTCAAAATAGTGCAGGAACTGTTTGGGAGCCAGCGGAAGTCCCAATGCTTGCGGCTCTCCTGAAAAGGAGGCCCAGCGTGATTTTATTTCATCCATGGAAGGCTTATGCAGAAAGGAGACAAACACAGCTGCCATATGTCCGTCGCTGGAGGCAACACGCAGGCATTGCGCCGTAATTGAGGGGCCTTTAGCCGCTACAATCGCGTTGCCCTCAATTTTGCCCCATAGTTTAAGAGGTTCTCGCTCGCTTTTCTCCTCTTCACCTCCGATATAGGGTATTACATTGTCTATCATTTCAGGCCACCGGGCAAAAGTCTTTCCCGCGCCCGAAATCGCCTGATAGGTGCAGACTAATATTTTTTCAATTCCAAACTCCCTTAGGGGATGGAGCGCCGGAACATAGGATTGTAAGGAACAGTTGGATTTCACCGCAATAAAGCCTTTTTTCGTTCCAAGGCGGCAGCGTTGAGCGTCGATGATCCGCGCATGTTCAGGGTTGATCTCAGGCACAATCATCGGAACATCTGCCGTCCATCGATGAGCTGAATTGTTGGACATGACAGGGCATTCCGCCTTGGCATAGCGCTCCTCAAGCGTGCGAATCTCTTCTTTGTTCATGTCAACGGCACAGAAGACAAAATCGACTTTGGACACCACTGTCTCAAGATCGGCCTCGGCATCGTACACTGGCATCTGTTTGCAATATTCCGGCATCGGAATAGCAAGAGCCCAGCGACCCTCCACCGCCTCTGCATAAGGTTTGCCTGCGGAACGGGCCGACGCGGCCAGCGCCGTCACCGTGAACCAAGGATGTTGGTCGAGTAGAGTCAAAAAGCGCTGTCCCACCATGCCTGTTGCGCCCACAACTCCCACTTTAAATTGTTTCATACATTGACACCTCCGTCGATAATAGCGGACAATCCGCAAATAACAAAAAAACCGGTTGAAAACCGGCATCCGCTGCAATATAATAGAACTGTTGATGTTCCCATCGAAAGAAAGCACTGGGGAACATCGATAGCTCATCACCACATTGCACGGTGACAGTCGCCCACCTATTTGGTGCGGCGCCCAGGACAACGGATGCCCCTCCGTTTCCTTCGGCGTTGTTCCCTTTGGCACAGGTGTACACGACATGGGCTGTC
>JAVVPJ010000090.1:0-5379 GCA_036655815.1 Oscillospiraceae bacterium | reverse complement strand
GATTATGTACGATCAGCTCCTGCCGCGCGTCTGCGTCATCTGACTCAAGACGCAGAAATACGGCGCGCTCCGCCTCACGGCCCAGTGGGGGAGGAAGCGTTTCGGGACCGTTGATGTAGTAGACCGACTCCCATTGCCCCAAGCGCTCCAAACACCAAAGAATAAGATGATGTTTCACATCCCTGATATAACTTGCAACCTGTGTTATCACAAGCTTTCACCCGCCTTGCTGTTGCTCTGTTGAATCATTACAGGATTGACAATGGCTCTGTATTGCGCTGTTCCCACCCTCTGTGGCGACACGGCCACATAACTTCCTTCGGCTGCTTCGCTCTCCCCACGCGCGGTGCGAATTCGAAGAAACTGAGGTACAAAGGCCGGCAATACGCCGCCTCCACCCACTGCCCGATAGGGGATCATCCGAAAGCCGTTGCGACCCGCCGTATCGGCTTTCAATGAGAGACTCATAAAGCCCTCAGGTAACAAATCAGCCACATCCTCTTGTCCACAGACCATGGCAGGACGTCCCGAAAATGGTTCTCGCAGTGTACTGCCGTTATCAATGAGGGCAGGCAGCACCCGTACCAAACCGTGGTGACCTACAATGACCTCACATAACTCGGAAGGGACAGCCCGACGGGACAGCAGCGCCGACAGCAGCGAAACCAGCGCATAACATCCCCCTGTAACGACCAATAATGCTGGGCCGGAAATGTCAAAGTAAACGATTCCATTGGCGACAGTCATACCACGAGGGGCCAACCACAGCCACAGTGCCAGCATCACACCTGAGAACAGAAAGGAAACTGAAAACAAACAAAATACGTCGCGCAGAAAACTGCTCAATCCCTCCCTTCGAAAGGTGAGGCGCACCATTGTGGCAGACGTACCCAGCTTGAGAATGCCCGACAGGATGACGCTGCGAACAGGCAAAAAGATCGCCAGCGCGGACAACGCTCCGATCGCTGCCGCCAGAGCGGCCCGTCTGGGCCGAAACTTGTGAGAAGCCAGCAGGGAGGCGGCGCGCAGCAACACAAAATTAATCATGAAGTTGAGGATCAGCAGGACATCCACATAAACAATAACCAACGACCTTGCCCTCCCGTCGTCACAATCCGATTATATGCCAATGCGGACGGGGTTCATGTCGGAACGGGGATGCTGTAAAATAATTGCGCTCACCCTGCGCCAATGTTGTGCATAGAATGATGGCAAACACACTTGTTTTGGAGTTGATACTTATGTCATGCAGATGCCCAAAATGCCAAGCCGCCCGGGGCCGGTGCTGCACTACACGGAAGCCCTCCTCCAAGCCGTCTGATGCCGCCGGACAGTCCATCATTGTCTGCACACCGTGCCATACCCCTTCTGCTACTGACCCTTGCGGGTCGTTCTGGCCTTCCTTTGCCAAACCGCGCACCGGACGCAGTGACCATTGAACCCGGTGTAAATAGGGGCCTATCCCCTTCGAATTTCCAAGTGGATGCAACCAGCCGAAAGCCTCATGACGCCCGCGTAAAAACCGTCTTCGTGCCTGACAGGATGCATATGCAGCAAGCAAATGCGGCGCCATGGGGATTTCGATTGCCTTTGCCCTTGGAAAGAGCTATAATAAATAAAAATGTCGATGGAAGGGGATCCAAGCCAATGACCTCAAAAGAACGTGCTCGCGCGGCGGTTGCACTTTTGGAGACGGCCTACCCCGATGCTGCTTGCTCCCTCACATATGAAAAGCCCTATGAACTGATTATCTCGGTGCGTCTGGCTGCCCAATGCACCGACGCGAGGGTTAACATGGTGACGCCTGCTTTGTTTGCTTGCTTTCCCACGCTCCATGCACTGGCAGAGGCGACACCCGAGGAAATTGGAGAAATCATCAAAAGCTGTGGTCTTTATAAAACCAAGGCGCGCGACATTGTCGCTCTTTCTAAAATGTTGCTGGAGCAATTTGACGGTGTCGTACCCGATACCATCGAAGAGCTGTTGCACTTGCCCGGCGTTGGCCGCAAGACGGCAAACCTGATTGTAGGGGATGTTTACCACAAGCCTGCTGTGGTATGTGACACACATTGCATTCGCATTACCAATCTACTGGGGCTTTCGACCTCAAAAGATCCGCTCAAGGTTGAACGCGAGCTGCGCGGTTGTCTGCCGATGGACCAGGCAAGCAATTTTTGCCACCGGCTGGTGCTGCACGGCCGCGCCGTCTGTATCGCCCGCCGCCCCCGCTGCGATGCATGCGCCATGGCATCCATCTGCGACCATCTGCACCCACATGCAGAGGACGTCGGTGCAAGGACACCTGACAGAAACGGCAACGGGGCAGCGGACATTTGATTCGCTCAACACCTGCCATACGGCACAGAAATTGTGGCAGATCCCTGAGAAAGAAGGCTGGCGTTTGTGAGGCGGCCGCTGTTTTGGACAGGTTTGGTGTTTTTGGCAGTCACTGCAGCGTTTTGGCTGATCCCGCGGACTGCAGTGTGGTGGATTGCGCTGATATCGGTGATGTTCGCTGCCTGTTACTCGGGCGCTTCGCGCCGTCGCGGCTTGTTGCTGTTTTGCACCGTAGCACTTTGTGCATTCTGCTGGTCGGAGGCGCGTTTCGCGTTGCTGCGCCACCGTTGCGCTCCTTTCTATGAAGCAACAAGCAACGGATCCATGATGGTGGAAAAAGCTAACACCTATGGATCGTTGCGCGTCTATGAGGGTTATGCTACATTGTTAGCACCTGATGGACATACTTTTTCGGCAGACATGACGCTGACGGCTTTGATTTCGAACGATGTCGTTCTTGCAGGTGAAATTTTTCCCTTTTCAGCCAGGGTACAGCAGTTGTCGGCTTCTCCCGCCGAGGCCATCAAGGGATTGACGATGCACTACATGGGGCCGCCCACCGCTCGTTGCCCCGATCTTTCACCTTTGCATACCCAACCGCTGCGGCTGCGGCTGGCGCTTTCGTCTCGGGTCGCCGCGCTCTCTTCGGATGACGGTGTGCTGTCTGCTCTCCTCACGGGTGATAGCGAACACATGACCGGAGAAGCGGTTCGCGCATTGCGCGGTGCAGGGCTTTCCCACATTGCAGTTGTGTCGGGGATGCACCTTGCACTGCTTGCCGGATGTCTGAATGCACTTTTGCCCCTTCGCTGGGCAACGCGTACACGTTCCTTGCTGATAGTAGCATTTTGCTGGCTGTTTGCGCTGATGACCGGGTTGGGACCCTCGGTGGTACGTTCGGCCATAATGCTGTCTCTGACCCAAATAGCCGGTCTGCTCGGTCAGCGTGGAGACGGCCTCACTTCGCTGGCCTTTGCTGGATTGATCATTGCATGCTGGGATCCGTCTGCCGTTGGAACACTTTCTTTTCTGCTGTCCTTTTTCGCCACAGGTGGTTTGCTGGTGCTGTCTGGGCCATTGTGTCTGGCTCTGTGTGAGTGGCTTCACGTCCGTCACCCTCTGCCGCATGCGCTTCTGGAAGCGTTCTCCATCACCGCATCTGCGCAATTGGCGACGGCGCCGGTGTGCATCATTTCCCTTGGCGTGTTGGCACCATGGGGATTGCTGGCCAATTTGCCCGTGGGGCCTCTGGTTGCCATTTTGCTACCGCTTGGCTGGGCTTCATTGTTGGTTACAGCGCTGTTCCCCCCACTATGTGGTCTGCTTGGCAGCATGCTGCAGCTCCTGACCGAGATGATGATGAACATCGCTCACCTGTTTTCAAATTTGCCTTTTGCACAAATCGCTCTGACTGAGCGCTATCAAATGGTTTGGTGCGCCGTGTTTTTTACGGCATTTCCATTGATCCTGCTACGAAGCCCTCGGCGGGCTGTGACGGTGCACAGAGTGCTTTGCTTTCTGCTGCCGCTTCTGGCTGCGGCCTGCCTTTCCATGGCGCTCTCACGTGACACAGTCGAATTGCTGCTGCTTGACGATGGCGTGACCGCAGTGGTCCGCAGTGGACGGGCTACCATCATTGGCGCTCCCAACACGTGCCGCCGAGCCGATGCCATAGCCAGCGCGCTGGCACGGGACGGCGTGATATGCCTCGACGCAATTGTACTGACCGATTCTGCACAAGCCGTTTCTTCCGTTGCCATACTGGCCACGCGGATGGGATGTCAGGTGATCGGTGCGCCAGACACCCCTGTCGTGCAGGCGTTGTGTCAGGGGAGTGGGCTGTCTCTGGCACCAATATCCGCAGTTAACGAGATTTACGGCGTTTCGATTTCTTTTAAGGAGGGCAGCATAAGATTTTGCTTTGCGAATGCGCAAGTGTTAAAAACAACCGAAAACTGTGTTATAATAAACGGATCTGCAAAACCATTACCTGCGCCGGGACGAAATATGTTGCGCTATCGATTCAAGGTCGGAGGAACGTCATGACGCTCGATGAATCAGCTCTGAACAAGCAAATTTCTCTTCTCTCACCCAAGGGGCTTTATTTGCTTTGGGGAAACGACCCGCGGCTGTTGCTCACTTGGCGACAGCGCATTCTCACACTGCTGACCAGCGACAATGGTGACGCTGAAACGCTTGATGGTCGCCACCTTGATATGGCACGGCTATGCGAAAGCGTCGAGCTGTTTCCCATGATGGGAGGACGACGCATTCTGTCGGTGGAGGATCTGGACCCTGAGTCACTGTCCGACATTGATTGCAAAGCACTTGTCACACTCATGGCAGACTTGCCGCCCTATGCGGCGCTGCTGTTAACGATGCAGCCCGACGCAGTAGACCCTAAGAAGGGCGTGCGCGCTAAAAAACTGCTGGCCGCGGCCGAAAAATACGGTGTTTCAGCACGACTTGACCATCGGACAGCTGCCAATCTCAAATCAGCGGTCCGCGCTCGCTGCCATCAAAAAAATTGTGCGCTGTCCACGCCCACCGCTTCGTTGCTTCTGGAACGTTGCGGCGATGATCTTGGAACACTGTTTTCGGAGTGTGATAAGCTGTGTGCTTATGCGAATGGACGGGAAATCACATCCGGGATGGTCACACGTGTTTGCCCGGCGTCCCCGGAGGGGGATGTTTACGCTCTGGCCCGGCTGCTGCTGCACGGTGAGACAGAGCCTTTGCTACGAGAGGTTGATACGCTCTTGCGACTGCGCCAAAGCCCTGCGCTGCTGCTGGCCAGTCTGGGGGGCGCATTTTGCGATTTCTACCGCGCTGCCTCTGCCCGTGCCTCAGGGCATGATGCTGATGGGATGGCACGTGATTTTTGCTATCGCTTTGAATGGCGGGTTAAAAATGCGTTTCGGGATGCGGCCCGGCTTGATGTAAAGCGGCTGTTTGAGGTCTGTCGTCTGCTTTGCGACGCTGAGACTTCCTTTAAAAGCGGCATGGCCGCTGACGAACGCGTGTTGCTGGAAACCACGATGA
>JAVVPJ010000089.1:5130-5407 GCA_036655815.1 Oscillospiraceae bacterium | reverse complement strand
TGTCGGCTCCGGACGCAACGCCCCACGCATTGGTGAGCGCACATCCCAGCGTAACGCCTGGGATTCCCAATGGTGTAACGACGGGCAGAAGCGTAAATGCTTCGGCAACACGCACCTGCAACGTGCCAAAAGAAGACAGCGGCAGCAGCAAAGCGGACAACACAAAATAGAGCGCTGCGATCATCGCACAACGCGCAAGGGAACGCGTGGAGATTTTTTTCATGGGTGCCTCCAAAACATGTCGCCTCCGGCGGGCGTGAATTTTGTTGCATATCGT
>JAVVPJ010000089.1:0-5120 GCA_036655815.1 Oscillospiraceae bacterium | reverse complement strand
TATAACTGGTGTAATCATAGCGCGGATGGGGCATGCTGTCAAGCGGCATGCCCTGAACAAATTTTTCGTGTCACGAGAATTGCTTCTGTAAGAGTCCTATTCGACAATAAAATAACGCACGAAACAGTAGAAACCTCGCTCAATATCTGGTATAATTCACTTACGTTATGTCGAGAGCAGAGCATCATTCGCCTGCGCGAGAGAGTACGGGATTTTTTGATTTTGACAGTTCCTGCTTTGATATGTCGCTTATAGTTAAGGGAGGTAAACCACATGAGCAAAAAATTTGTCTATCTGTTTTCCGAGGGCAGCGGAAAAATGCGTGAGCTTCTCGGCGGCAAGGGTGCTAACCTTGCTGAAATGACCAACCTCGGTATGCCTGTTCCCCAGGGTTTTACGATCACAACCGAGGCCTGTACGCAGTACTACGCCGATGGCGAAACCATCAACGATGAAATTCAATCAGAGATCATGAAGTACCTGGCAGATTTAGAACATATTTCCGGTAAAAAATTTGGAGACAAGCAAAACCCATTGCTGGTATCCGTGCGTTCAGGTGCCAGAGCCTCCATGCCCGGCATGATGGACACAATTCTCAACCTTGGCCTTAACGATGATGTTGTGGAGGTCTTGGCGAAGAAGACCAACAATCCCCGTTTTGCTTATGATTCCTACCGCCGTTTCATACAAATGTACTCCGATGTTGTCATGGAGGTCAGCAAGGCCCACTTTGAAAAGCTGATTGACGAAATGAAAGAGAAAAAGGGCGTCAAACTTGATACTGAGCTGGATGCCGAGGACCTCAAGAAGCTGGCCTGTGCGTTTAAGGCTGAATTCAAGGCGAGTAAGGGTGTTGACTTTCCCACAGACCCCAAGGAGCAACTGATGGGCGCAATCATGGCGGTTTTCCGTTCGTGGGACAATCCCCGCGCCATTTATTACCGCCGCATGAATGACATTCCCTCCTCGTGGGGCACGGCTGTGAATGTGCAGTCGATGGTCTTTGGCAACACCGGCGATACTTCGGGAACCGGCGTGGCTTTCACGCGGAACCCTGCCACAGGTGAAAAGAAGCTGTTTGGTGAGTTCTTGATGAACGCTCAGGGTGAGGATGTTGTGGCCGGCGTACGCACTCCGCAGTCCATTGACCAGCTCAAGGAAATCATGCCGGAGGCTTACAATCAGTTTGTGATAATTTGCGAGCGTCTTGAAAAGCACTATCGTGATATGCAGGACATGGAATTCACCATTGAAGACGGCACGCTGTTCATGCTTCAGACCAGAAACGGAAAGCGTACCGCAGCCGCCGCCCTTCAGATTGCCTGCGATCTGGTCGATGAGGGGATGATCTCTGAAAAAGAAGCCGTTTTGATGATTGACCCCAAGCAGCTTGATGCCGTGTTACATCCGCAATTTGATCCTTTGGCCCTCAAGACGGCCAAAGTGGTCGGCACCGGTTTGGCTGCTTCACCCGGCGCCGCCTGCGGAAAAGCGGTCTTTAATGCAGAGGATGCTGTTGCATGGGGTGAGAAAGGTGAAAAGGTCATTCTCGTTCGCCTTGAGACATCTCCCGAGGACATTGCTGGCATGCACATTGCGCAGGGCATTTTGACTGTGCGTGGCGGCATGACCTCCCACGCCGCCGTTGTGGCGCGCGGCATGGGAACCTGCTGTGTCGCGGGGTGCGGTGAGATCGTGATTGATGAGGATAAAAAAGTCTTTTCACTAGGTGGGATGGTCTTCCATGAAGGCGACTTTTTGTCGTTGGACGGCTCAACCGGAAAAATCTATGGAGAAGCCGTCAAGACGGTGGATGCGTCGGTATCGGGCTACTTTGCCCGCCTGATGACTTGGGCGGATCGATATCGCACCCTCAAGGTGCGCACCAATGCCGACACCCCACATGATGCGGCGCAAGCCGTTTCGTTTGGTGCACAGGGCATTGGCCTGACCAGAACCGAGCACATGTTCTTTGAGGCTGACCGCATCGCTGCCATGCGCGAGATGATTGTGTCAAACACAGAGACGCAACGCAGAGCAGCGCTGGCCAAATTGCTCCCCATGCAGAGAGGCGACTTTGAGGGGATCTATGAGGCGATGGAAGGCCGTCCGGTTACCATTCGCTTTCTGGATCCACCACTGCACGAATTTCTCCCACATGAAAACGAGGATATCGCGGCGCTGGCAAAGGAAATGGGAATTCCCTTTGAGCAGCTCAAGAACACAGTGGTTTCCCTGCATGAGTTCAACCCGATGATGGGCCATCGTGGCTGCCGTCTGGCGGTTTCCTATCCTGAGATCGCCGAGATGCAGACCCGGGCTGTCATTGAAGCTGCTATCAATATTCAGAAGAAGCATCCGACTTGGAAGATGGAGCCTGAAATCATGATTCCGCTGGTGGGTGAGGTCAAAGAGCTGGCCTATGTCAAGTCGATTGTTGTCAAGACGGCCGATGATATCATCCGGCAGGCGAACGTGACGCTCAGATATCTTGTGGGCACCATGATTGAGATTCCAAGAGCGGCGCTGACCGCAGATGAAATTGCAAAGGAAGCCGAATTTTTCTCCTTTGGCACCAATGATCTGACACAAATGACCTTTGGGTTTTCGCGAGATGATGCAGGCTCGTTCCTAGGTGCCTACTATGACAAGAAGATCTATGAGCAAGATCCATTTGCACGCCTCGACCAGAAGGGTGTGGGAAAGCTGATTGAAATGGCCTGTCGTCTGGGCCGCCAAGCGCGTCCTGACATCCACCTGGGCATCTGCGGCGAACACGGTGGAGATCCGTCCTCGGTTGAGTTCTGTCACAGAGCTGGGCTGGATTATGTCTCTTGTTCGCCCTTCCGCGTGCCGATCGCGCGTCTTGCCGCCGCACAGGCTGCGCTCAAGTATCCCAGATAAATTTACGAATCTGACAAAGGCGCCGGTTACAGATTGGAATTTTCTGTGACGGTGCCTTTTTCGTTCCATTCATCAAGCAACAGGATGCGCCTCCCAAGACGTTGGTCGGTCTTAAGATTGCGATGATTGAATTGCAGGAAGCTTTATGATAAACTGATTAAAAAAAAGCGAGTGATGTTGCGCTGATCAAATACTTCGTGGATCACAGGGGAAACGGATTGCATCATGAGCATCACAAAATGGATGCTGTTTCATCGGAATGCACCCATGATGAGCAACACTGGTGTGTTGTGATAGGGGCAGACAAATGAGATGGAGGGGGCTTTTTGTGAACGTGTTGAGCAGTGAATAGACGGCGGTGTGTGGAATAATGGGTATGGGAATTGGCAGAACATGGTGGAACAGGAGGGGCTTGTCACCTATTCCATTCCCGCTCAAATGCAAGATACGCTCGCAGACATGATTTGCCAGGCGCTGGTGCCGAAGGAGATGGACACGCGTACCCCATGAGTGGGTAAATGTGCAGGGATGCACTGGCCGGCAGGCGACATTACGTGTTCCTAGATTTTGAAAAGTGAAAGAAAACGGCCCTTGACTTTGAGCAAGGCACAAGATGGGCGAGCATGCAGGGTGGCCAGCAAAGGGTGGTGCTTTCGAGATTCTGCGGCGGGATCTACCTGACCGATGCGCCCCATCGGTATGAGATGCACGTTTATGCGCTGGATTGAATGTTCGAGCTGATCACTGGTTTTCTGTGAAATGGGGATTGCCGAGAAATGGATAGCAATATTTTGTAGAAGCACACCCTAAAGGGTTTCTATCTTCGAGGGGGATGTCAAATGATATGCAAGGTTGACCATATGGTCATTACAACCGCCGCTCTTGCCTCCTGTCTTGTGCTGAACCATGCGAATCGCTTGCAGGCGTGGGAGACGGACGGACTCTGGCAATCGCATGGAAGCAATTGCCCAATCAACCTCCATTGCAAGGATCGCCAGTGGGCGCCAAAGGCACAAAACGTGCGACCCAAAATCACTGATTCTTGCTTTGAAGGCAACAGTTTTCTGACACTTTGCCGGCAAGCACGTTATCAGGATATGCTTGTCCCTCAATCCGATATTGTAATGTGGAACGGTGCAAAGGGAAAAATGCGTTTTTCTAAGCTGGGTGGCCCCCAGATTGAGTTGTGTCGCCATGAATAGTTTTTCGCTGGCTTTTTCGGTGGTATGCCCTCTGTTTCTGCTGTTGGCGCTGGGCTATTTTTTGCGCTACAAAGGGCTTTTTACAGAGGATTTTGTGCGCCAATTGAACAGTGTGTGCTTTGAGGCGTTTTTCCCGGCCATTCTGTTTATCAATGTATATGACAGCGATTTTTCAACGTCCTTTCAGCCGGGTCTGGTGCTGTTCTCCCTTCTCTGTGTTTTGGTGCTGTTTGCCATTCTGATGCTTGTGGTTCCAAAGTTGGAAACAGACAATCGACGACGCGGCGTGATGATTCAGGGGATGTTCCGCAGCAATTTCATCCTGTTTGGGCTGCCTATGACGATTTCTTTGTTTGGTCCTTCCCAAACAGGAACCACTGCCATCGTGGTTGCATTTGTCATTCCACTCTTTAATCTGCTTGCAGTGGTCACGCTTGAATATTTTCGCGGCGGCAAGGTGAGTCTCCGGCGCATTCTTGTGGGAGTCATTACCAATCCGCTGATTGTGGGTGCACTGGCAGCTTTTGTTTTTGTGTTGAGCGGCATTAGACTGCCCCGCGTTCTGCTGCAAACGGTGCGGGATATTTCCAAGATCGCCACGCCTTTGGCGCTGATCATTTTAGGTGGTTCGTTCACGTTTTCCCGCCTGCGTCCCAATCTCAAACGTTTAGTCGCCGTACTGGGTGCCAAACTGATTTTAATTCCGCTTTGCTTTTTGGGACTTTCCATTGCAATCGGATACCGCGGCGTTGAGCTGGGCACGCTGCTTGCCTTGTTCGCCAGTCCTACCGCTGTCAGCAGTTTTACCATGGCACAACAAATGCAGGCAGACGACGAGTTGGCGGGTCAGATTGTCGTGGTTGGTTCGCTTTGCGCAATTGTCACCATCTTCTTCTGGATTTCTATGCTATCCGAATTTGGCTTTTTACAGCCATTGCAATAAAAGCACGCTGAAGATCGGTGGGCATTGTGCCACTTCTTTGTATTTTGTGCTATGCCACTTTTGCATGGTAC
>JAVVPJ010000088.1:1838-5503 GCA_036655815.1 Oscillospiraceae bacterium | reverse complement strand
CACTGTTTTCAGCTCATCGAGTGCGACGGGCAGGCAGCCTCTTTTCACAAAAATTTGTTGCGGGGTGCGAAACCACAGCATATTCTCTCTCCGTTCGGCGACCGTTTTGATGTTCAGCAGATGTTTGACGCCCACATTCTCGCACACGCTGTTTCCACCCCAGGAGCCACAGCCCAGTGTGAGCGAGGGTGGGAGCTTAAAGTTATAGAGATCGCCGATTCCGCCGTGCGAGGAGGGGGTATTAATCAAAACGCGGCAAGTTTTCATTCTGCATGCAAACTGTTGCAGCTTTTCCTGTTCGGTGACGGCAGTGACATAGAGCGAAGAGGTGTGACCATAGCCTCCGTCAACCACCAGCCGTTGCGCTTTGTCGAGCGCGTCAGAAAAGCTTGGGGCGCGATACATGGCCAGAACGGGCGACAGCTTTTCGTGTGCAAACTCTTCACTGGGTTCGACGCTTTCGACCTCGCCAATGAGGATCTTTGTGGTCTTGGGCACGGATATGCCCGCAAGCTGGGCAATGTGAGCCGCGCTTTGGCCGACGATTTTGGCGTTGAGCGAGCCGTTGATGAGGATGGTGTTTCTGACCCTTTGGATTTCTTCAGGATTCAGGAAATAGCAGCCCCGTGCGATAAATTCTCGTTTTGTCGCCTCATAAACGCCGTCGAGGACAATGACGGATTGCTCCGAGGCGCAGATCATGCCATTGTCAAAGGTTTTGGAGTGAACAATTGAGCTGACCGACAGCAGGAGATCGGCGGTATCGTCGATGATGGCCGGCGTATTGCCAGGTCCCACACCGATGGCGGGTTTTCCGCTGGAATAGGCCGCTTTGACCATGGCAGGGCCGCCGGTTGCGAGGATGATGTCGGCCGCTTGCATGACAAAATTGCTCATTTCGAGACTAGGAACATCGATCCAGCGGATGATGCCCTCAGGTGCGCCCGCCGCGACCGCCGCTTCCAAGATGATTTTTGCGGTGGCAATCGAGCAATCCCGTGCCTTGGGGTGGGGGCTGATGATGATGCCGTTGCGTGTTTTGAGTGCCAGGAGGGTTTTGAAGATGACGGTGGAGGTTGGATTGGTTGTCGGGATGACGGCCGCGATTATGCCGAGCGGTTCCGCGATTTTTGTGATTCCGAACGCTGGATCCTCTTCGATGACGCCGCAGGTTTTGACGTTTTTGTAGGCGTTGTAGATTGTTTCGGCGGCAAAATGGTTTTTGATGACCTTATCCTCCAGGATGCCCATGCCGGTTTCCTGCACGGCGAGTCTGGCCAGCGGAATTCTCTGTTGGTTGGCGGCGCAGGCTGCGGCGAGGAAAATGCGATCCACCTGTTCCTGTGAATAGGTGGCAAACTGTTTTTGCGCCGCCCTGATGTCAACCATGGCCTCCTCAAGAGACGAAACGCTGTCGATCATCCGGTGGCTTTTTGGGTTTTCCATGCCTTTTTCTCCTTTTCTCAAGCGTTGTCGTTTTGGGGGTGGGTCTTCAATTGGCTGGCCAGCGCAGCCAGGGTGGCGGCAATGTTTTCATTTTGCACCAAAATGCCCTCCGGCACAGTCAGATGCACGGGTGCGAAATTGCAGATGGCTAAGATTCCGTTGTCGACCATCAAATCGCACACGTGTTGTGCGGCGTCGGCGGGGACGGTGATGATGCCGATGCGAACCACGTGCAGCTTGCAGAGATCGGGGAATTTTGAAAGTGGCAGCACAGGCTTGCCTGCCAGAAAATTCTCTGTGAAAGCCTCTGTGAGGTCAAAGCCTGCAATAATATTCAAGCCGTATTCGGCGAATTCCTCATATTGGAGCAACGCCTGACCGAGCTTTCCGGCTCCGATCACGACGGCGTCGTCGATGTCATGATATCCCAAAAACGCTTCGAGGTCGTTAATCAGGGCGTATGCCCGATAGCCGATTTTAGGCTTGCCCGCGCCGCTGACTGCTGCCAGATCCTTGCGGACCTGAACCTCACCCATATTGAGTGCGGCGGCGATGGTGGTGGCAGAGATGTGACAGCCGGCGGATGCAGGAAGCGTTTTCAAATAGGTCAGGTATCCTGGCAGACGCTGCACGGTAGCTTTTGAGATGCCGTTGATCGCCATGTTAGTTCCTCCGTTTCCGTCCAATCGGGATGTTGGGCCGCCTGTATATGATTTATTTTACCATGGGGAGAGGAATGTAAGAAATGTAAAAATAGTATATCGATATGTAAATATCGATATACTATTGTTGATAGAGTCCCCTGCTCATTTGGGCTTATAGCAGTCAACCTGATCCAGAAAGCGTTGATCAAGCGCCGTCAAATGATAGCCCTTGCGATGAATCAGAACATCTTTATATCGTTTGACGTTGGCCGTACAAACCTTTTCCACCAGCCCGTATTGCGCCAACAGGCGTTGCGGAATGGGAGACACCCACATAAAGGTATTCGGGATCTGACTGAGCAAATCCATCTGTGAGGCGCGTTCAAAGACAAAGATTCTTTTGTCGATCAGCTCCGACAGCTCTGCCTTCTTGGAATCCATCAGCGACAGGGATGGCACATAGGTATCCGGGTGGGCAATTTCGATGAAGGCACTCAGGTCGGATAACGCAAAGTCGTGGCAAGGAGCCAGCGGATGGTGCTTGGACATCAACGCGACATAGGAAAATTCCGAGATCACCTTATATGTCAGCTCCCTTTCCCGCAAAAGCGCCCGGAAATACGGTTCAAAGGGAACCTGATAGCGGATCACGCCCAGCTTATAGTCTGCCCGCAGAAGATTGGTGATTGCTTTCATGGAGTTGGTTTCCTTGTACACAATCTCCGCTTCTCTGGTACGATCGAGGCTTCTGGCAAACTCGGTGAACGCGCAGGAAAGATAGCTGGCCCGTGGCACCGAAATGGAAAAGCGCTGTCGCACATCGGTTTCTCCCTGATACATGGCTTCCAGCTCCTCAACATTGCGCAGGATCTGTCTGGCATACATCAAGAACTCTTCCCCACGCGGGGTAGGATCGATGCCCTTGGAGGTGCGGTTAAAAATAGTGATGCCCAGCGACTCCTCCAGTTCCTTGATGGCGCGGCTGAGATTGGGCTGATTCATGTGCAAATTTTCGGCCGCCTTGCTGATGGATCGTGTCGCCTCCACCTCAACAGCATATTTCAGATGCAAAAAGTTCAACCAAAATCCCCCGCCTTTCCCCGTCGGCATGCATGCGCAGTGCGCATGATACCACACAAAAAATAATGGGCAAAATGCGCCGTACAGGGCAGCGCATTCGTGTTTTGATTTGCAAAACGCATGGTGTTGCAGAGGGGCATTGCGTCGGCGCACCATCATGCAACAAACGATGAGATCGGCTTGATGATAACACAAAACGATGTGCAACGCAAGTCTGCGCTACGCGACAGCTCACCCACGCGCTTCCCTCTTTGGAGAGCGCGGAAGGGTTTTCGGTTTCCCGGATCGGAACGCCAACCGGGGGACGTGCGCAATTTGGTACTTGACGAACCTCCTCCCAGACATTAAACTGAATGGGTATGTCAAAATGGGAAGTGGAGGTTTTCAGGTGAACAATTCCGATAAAACAATGGATAAAATTGTGGCGCTGGCCAAAAACCGGGGCTTTGTCTATTCCGGCTCAGAGATTTATGGTGGATTAGCCAACACATGGGA
>JAVVPJ010000088.1:0-1828 GCA_036655815.1 Oscillospiraceae bacterium | reverse complement strand
AAGTTATTTATGGAATGTTTGGGCGTTGAATTCAAAAACAATGTCAAACGCGCATGGTGGAAAAAATTCGTTCAACAATCCCCCTACAACGTGGGGCTGGATTCCGCCATTCTGATGAACCCACAGGTATGGGTGGCCTCGGGCCATGTCGGCGGTTTTTCCGACCCGCTGATGGATTGTCGCGGCTGCAAAACCCGCCATCGCGCAGACAAGCTCATTGAGGATCAAACCGGAATTTCCCCCGAGGGCTGGGACTTTGAGCGCATGAAAGCTTTCGTCCTAGAAAAAAACATCAAGTGTCCCGCGTGCGGCGGTCAGGATTTTACGGACATCCGTTCCTTCAATCTGATGTTCAAGACCTTTCAGGGGGTCACCGAGGACGCCAAGAATCAGGTGTATCTGCGCCCAGAAACGGCACAGGGCATCTTTGTCAACTTTGGCAACGTGCAGCGCACCACGCGCCGCAAGATTCCGTTTGGTGTGGCACAGATCGGCAAAAGCTTCCGCAACGAGATCACGCCGGGGAACTTCACGTTTCGCACCCGTGAGTTTGAGCAGATGGAGCTGGAATTCTTCTGCAAGCCGGACACAGATCTGGAATGGTTTGGCTACTGGCGGGCTTTTTGCCGGGACTTTTTGTTGTCTCTGGGTCTGCGGGACGAGAATATGCGTCTGCGGGACCACGAGAAAGAAGAGCTTTCCTTCTACTCCAAGGCGACCACCGACATTGAGTTTCTATTCCCCTTCGGCTGGGGTGAGCTGTGGGGCATTGCCGATCGCACCAACTACGATCTGGGGCAGCATCAGAACACGTCCGGCAAGAGTCTGGAATATTTTGATCAGGAATCCGGCGAGCACTATCTGCCCTATGTTGTGGAGCCGTCGCTGGGCGCTGACCGTGTGACGCTGGCGTTCCTCTGTGATGCCTATGATGAAGAGGTGGTCGACGCCGCGAAAAAGGATACCCGCATTGTGTTGCGGTTGCATCCGGCGTTGGCTCCCTACAAGGCCTGTGTATTGCCTCTTTCAAAAAAGCTGTCCGAATCGGCCATGAAGCTGCGCGATACCCTCGCGGGTGAGTTTATGATCGACTTTGATGAGACAGGCTCGATCGGCAAACGGTATCGCCGTCAGGATGAGATTGGCACGCCGCTGTGCGTGACCTATGACTTTGAGAGCGAGCACGATGGCTGCGTCACCGTACGGGACCGCGACACCATGGAGCAGGTGCGTCTGCCCATGGGTGAGGTTGTGGCATATCTCCGTGAGAAGGTCGCATTTTAACTTGGGATTTCACGCCATAAGCCCGGGGTCGTCACACAGAAATCGTGTGACGACCCCGGGCTTTCTGTTCGCAGCTGCGTTTTCTCGTGCAACGGCCGCCATCACACCGCGCAGCACAAAGGGGGTTGCTCAAGCATGTTCAGCGAGCACCAGCAGATAGTGGGCATAAAGCCCCTTCACTGTGCTCACATAGGGGCCGGTATACAGCAGCGGGAACAGGAACAGATACCCCATCAAATTCCAGCCCAACAGGGACAGCTCCAACACCAGCAGCTCCACACACCGACCGCGGGTGGCTTGCACCGAACGCCGAATCGCCGCCGAAACACCCTGCTCCGGCGCATCGACAAACGCATAGGGGGCGACGGCGTAGCGCATGCACCAAATGCAGGCCAACAGCAGCAATGCCATTGACAACAGCACAGAGACGACAACACCGCCCTGCGCCAGCAGCACTGCTGAGTCGGAGCGGGCGCGCGCCATGGCAGTCCAAGACAACCAGCCGAGCCCTCCGGCCGGCCAGACCAGCCGCAGGCGGCCCCGG
>JAVVPJ010000087.1:0-5505 GCA_036655815.1 Oscillospiraceae bacterium | reverse complement strand
CTCGACCTTACCCCCACGGTGGCCAATCCGGAGTCCCCACAAGAGGGCGTTGGACGGGGACATCTTGTCTTTGATCATGTCAGTTTTACCTATCCAGATGCACAGGAGCCGGCACTTCAAGATGTAAGCTTTTCGGCGGGCCCGGGTGAGTCAACGGCTATTATTGGTTCGACTGGATCCGGAAAAACTACGCTGTTAAACCTGATTTTGCGCTTCTATGACGTGACAGAAGGCCGCATCCTCATCGACGGAGTGGATGTGAGAAACTATGACCAGCAGACGCTGCGCGCCAAGATGGGCTATGTTCCGCAAAAATCCACCTTATTTTCGGGAACAGTGGCCGAAAATTTGCGGTGGGGCGCGCCGACGGCCTCGGATGAGGCACTGCTGGACGCTGCCCGTATTGCGCAGGCTGCCGACTTTCTGGCCGGACGCGAAGGGGGGTTGGAATCCTCACTAGCACAGGGGGGCATTAATTTGTCGGGCGGTCAGAAACAGCGGATTTCCATTGCGCGGGCGGTGGCGCGCCGACCGGAAATCTATCTGTTTGACGACAGCTTCTCGGCACTGGATTTTACAACAGATGCCCGTTTGCGTGCGGCGTTGGCTGACAGCACCCGTGACGCCTGCGTGTTGATTGTGGCACAGCGCGTTTCAACCATTTTACGCGCGGATAGAATTGTAGTTCTTGAAGCGGGCAAAGTGGCAGGGGTGGGAACTCATACAAAGCTGATGCTGACCTGCGAGGTGTATCGGGAAATTGTTTCCTCACAGCTTTCGGAGGGAGAGTGGGAGGAATGGGCATGATGGATCGCAAGGACATGGCACTTGGTGCGGGGCGGCGCATGCGGGGCATGATGGCTGCGGGAAAAGCCAAAAATTTCAAAGGAAGCATGCGGAGGCTCATGGGATATCTGAGCCCCTATGCCGGGCTTGTGGGGATTGCATTCGCGATGATGGTGGTTGCCACGGCCCTGACGGCAGTTGCGCCCCGCATTCTCGCACAGACCACCAACGAGATTGCACGGGGCGTGATGGAACACACAGGCATTGATATGACACTTCTGATGCGTATTCTTGTAGCGCTGATGGCAGTTTATCTGCTGTCGGCGCTGTGCAACTATGGCGTGCAGTTTGTACTGTCAGGGGTGACGCAACGTGTCATGTATGATTTGCGCAGCGCCGTGGATCGAAAACTCGACCGTCTTCCTTTGCGCTATCTTGATGGACATTCCTTCGGAGACACGCTGTCACGCGTGACCAATGATGTGGACACCATTGCAACCTCCTTGCAGCAAAGCTTGAGCCAGTCGGTGAGTTCGGTGTTGAGTGTTCTGATGATTTTGGTGATGATGTTGACCATCAATCCGGCCCTGACGCTGGCGGGTGTGATTACCATGCCATTGGGGGCGTTGCTCACGGCCAAGATCATCCGATTTTCGCAACGGTTTTTCCGGGAACAGCAAAAGGCGCTGGGCAGTCTCAATGGTTACATTGAGGAAATGATGAATGGACATACCGTGCAAAAGGCCTACGGGCGGGAAGCGGCGGTGTCGGAGGAATTTTCTCATCGCAACGCACAGCTGTACCATTCGGCATGGAAGGCACAGTTTTGTTCAGGGCTGATGATGCCGCTGGTCGGATTTTTGACCAATGTGGGGTATGTGCTGGTGACGGTGCTGGGTGGCTGGCTTGTGATCTCGGGCCGTCTTATGGTGGGTGACATTCAGGCCATGGTGCAATATTTGCGCCAGATGTCGCATCCGGTGTCCATGTTTGCCAACATTGCTAATGTGTTGCAGTCGGCAGTGGCGGCGGCAGAACGCATTTTTGAACTGCTGGATGAACAGGAGGAAAACCCAGATCCCGTTTGTCCGGCCACGCTGGCACATGTGCGGGGAAATGTTTCGCTTGAGGAAGTCTATTTTTCCTATGGAGCCGAGCCGGTGATCCGGGGAGTGTCAGCGCAGGTGCACAGTGGGCAGATGGTGGCCATTGTTGGCCCGACCGGATCGGGAAAGACGACGCTGGTGAATCTGCTGTTGCGGTTTTATGAAGTGGAGAGCGGACACATCTATATTGATGGTGTATCCACTGCTGACATGACCCGCACGTCGCTGCGTGCTCACTTTGGCATGGTGCTGCAGGATACTTGGCTTTTTAAGGGAAGCATTATGGAAAACATTCGCTACGGACGACTGAACGCCACTGACAGCGAGGTGGAACAGGCAGCCAAAGCAGCACATGCCCATCATTTCATCCAGCAAGTTCCAGGCGGCTATCAATTTGAGCTGGGCGAGAACGCTGAGAACATCTCGCAGGGACAGCGTCAACTTCTCACCATCGCACGGGCCATTCTGTCCAACCCTGATATTCTGATTCTTGATGAGGCCACAAGCTCGGTGGATACCCGTACTGAACTGCTGCTACAACGCGCCATGCGCAGCCTCATGAAGGGGCGCACCAGTTTTGTCATTGCGCATCGGCTTTCAACCATTCGAGATGCCGATATGCTTCTGGTACTACAAAAGGGAAGAATTGTGGAGCGGGGTACGCATCAACAATTGCTGGCGGCGCACGGATTTTATGCAGAACTTTATCAAAGTCAGTTTTCAGATGGGAACTGACATGATCCGGGTTCATTGCGGAAGACTGGCCGTGTAGGAGGCTTTTGCAAATAATTTCAAGAGCGGCTCTCTTTCTCGGCTTGTATCATGTGGATACATGGTGTATACTAGGAATAAAATGTGAGCGACCGATAGGGGAATGTAAATGGATTTACGACAAGAGAGAAAACACGCCAGCCGTGTGACTGGTCTTTTGGTGGTATTGGTCGCATTGACCGTCGGCGCGATCGCGGTGATATTCTATACCCGTGCCACCCCTTCTATGGCAGTGTGGCCGTCGGTGGAGGGCCTTGACCCAAGGACGGTATCCGCACCGGGCAAGGGGTTTGCACAGCAGAATGCCGCAGATGTCTTTTCCTACCGCATCAATACAAGCCCTGTCTATGACACATGGGATGCCATGGGTGAGCTGATTGTCGAAAATCCGGCAGAAAACCGTTATCTCATGGTTGTGGAGCTGGAACTGAATGAAACCAAAGAGGTCGTTTTCCGCAGCGGCTATCTTCGCCCAGGGGAGAAAATAGAACGGGCAGCTCTGGATGTGCCTCTGACGGCGGGGGAATACAAAGCGACTGCCTGCCTATGCGCGGTGGATTTTGAGAGCTATGATCTTTTGGGAATTTTGGAACAACCAGTTACGATTACTGTCAAGAAATAGCATGCGTGGGAGGCAAGAGCATGAACAATTGCATCACGACCGGGGAATTTGACAATGAAAAGGAAACGATGATTGACGATCTTTACGAAAAAGCGGCATTATTGCGTGCGGCGCAGCCTCTGATACTCACCGAAGCCGACGCGGGCGATACGCTGCTGATCAGCGTTGATGTCAACAATGGCTTTGCAGTATCCGGCGCGCTATGTTGTGAGGAGGCTACACGCCTTATCACGCCCACGGCGATGCTCTTTGCCCGCGCAAAGCAGATGGGATTTGAGACATTGGCTTTCTGTGATAGGCATACTGATGCCTCACCAGAACTGGACACCTTTCCGGATCACTGTCTGGTGGAAAGTGGAGAGGATACCATCCCTGCCGGGTTGGCACGGCATGTCGATCGTGTCATCTATAAAAATTCTACCAATGGATTTTTGGCCGCGCCACACGACGTTGACTGGATTCGCTATCGACGGGTGGTCGTTACGGGCTGTCTGACAGAGTTATGCGTGTTTCAGCTCGCCACGACGCTGCGTGCTTACTATAATGAGCATGACTGCGCCGGACGAGAGATTGTAGTCCCGCTCAACCTCATCGATACATATGATGCGCCCACTCACAGCGCACTGCTGCACAACATTATTTACGCGGTGGGCATGGCAGAGGCGGGTGTGCATCTCGTTTCGGAGCTCGTGCTCTGAAAACCGAACAAAAGGGGAAGCGGACTGATGTTTGATATTAAAAACGAACGCAATCTGACCATGCTGACTGACTTTTATGAACTGACTATGGCAAATGGATATTTGCTCAAGGGAATGCAGAACCGTGATGTGGTATTTGATATGTTTTTTCGCAGAATCCCCGACGATGGGGGTTATGCGATTGTAGCGGGCCTGGAGCAGTTGATGCAATACATTGACAATCTTCGGTTCTCCAAGGCAGATCTGGAATTTCTGCGTTCAAAAAACACCTTTTCAGAGCAGTTTCTGGACTATCTCGCCAATTTCCACTTCGTTTGCGATATGTGGGCTGTGCTAGAGGGCACGCCGGTGTTTCCACAGGAGCCGCTTGTTGTGGTGCGCGGCCCTGCCATTCAGGCACAGCTCATTGAGACAATGGTGCTTCTGAGTCTCAACTATCAGTCGCTTGTGGCCACAAAATCCAGCCGGATGAACCGTGCCGCCGGGGGACGTGCGATCATGGAATTCGGATCGCGCAGGGCTCAGAGCTACGATGCGGCCATGCTGGGCGCCCGTGCGGCGTTTATTGGAGGATGCACCTCAACGGCCTGCGTCATTGCCGATCAGTATTACCAGATTCCGGCTGTTGGCACAATGGCACATAGCTGGGTTCAGGTGTTCCCAAGCGAGTATGAGTCATTCGCCGCCTATGCGGATATCTACCCTGACAACTGTACACTTTTGATTGACACCTATGATGCCTTGCGTTCGGGTATGCCAAATGCCATTCGCGCATTCAACGAGATCGTAGTGCCCCGCGGTTTTCGGCCTAAAGGGGTGCGCATCGATTCCGGAGACATTGCCTATCTCTCCAAAAAGATTCGTGCGATGCTCGATGAGGCAGGGTTTGAAGACTGCAAGATTGTGGCTTCCAATTCGCTCGATGAGTATATTATCCGCGACCTTATTGTGCAGGGCGCCAAGGTGGACCTGTTTGGTGTGGGCGAAAATCTCATTACCAGCCGCTCAGAACCGGTCTTTGGCGGGGTGTACAAGCTCGCTGCAGTCGAGCAGGATGGCGTACTTTCTCCACGCATCAAGGTCAGCGAAAGCCCCGAAAAAGTGACCACCCCCGGGTTCAAAAACCTTTATCGCCTCTATGACCGGCGGACCGGGATGGCGGCTGCAGACTACATTACATTGCGAGGCGAGACAGTGGACGATACCCGACCGCTGACCATCTTTGACCCCAACGCTGTCTGGAAGCGGAAACAACTTCAAAATTTTGAAGCGGTGGAGTTGCTTCATCCCATCTATGAAAAAGGGAGACGCGTTTATGAGTCCCCCGAACTGTGTGCCATACAGTCCCACTGCTGGAATGAAATGGGACGTTTGTGGGATGAACTTAAGCGCTTTGAAAACCCTCAACGTTATTGCATCGATCTCTCTGAGCCGCTTTGGAACTTAAAAAACGAGCTATTGCAGAGAGCTATTTGCAAATAAAGCGGGAATTGACGCCTCAAAGCGCCAAGTTTCTTGCAAA
>JAVVPJ010000086.1:0-5507 GCA_036655815.1 Oscillospiraceae bacterium | reverse complement strand
GTTGGGGCAAAATGTCAATTCCTACCGGCCAGAGACGGGGCCATCTCGCGATTTCGCCACGCTGATACGTCAGCTTGACGCCATCGAAGGGGAACATCGCATACGTTTTATGACCTCACATCCGAAGGACTGCACGCGGGAGCTGTTGGAGACGCTCGCCCGGACACAGCATTTCTGCCATCACATTCATCTGCCAGTACAGAGCGGGAGCGACCGCGTTCTTGCACAGATGAACCGCCGCTATACGGCGGCACACTATTTGTCACTCATTGATTATGCGAGAGAGGTCATGCCGGATGTGACCTTTTCCAGTGATATTCTTGTAGGCTTCCCCAGTGAAACGCGAGAGGACTTTGAGGCGACGCTGGAGCTGGTCTCCCACGTGCGTTATAATGCGCTTTTCACCTTTTTATATTCGCGGCGCAGCGGTACGGCAGCGGCCTCTCTACCAGATCCAGTTCCCGCCGATGAAAAGTCACTGTGGCTGCGGGAACTTTTATCCGTTCAGCAGGACATCTGCCAACACCTTAACGAGGCGATGGTGGGAAAAAATGTTTGTGTGCTGTTCGATGGAGTTGGGAAATCAGGTCAGGGCTTTTTGACAGGGCGCACCGAGGGAAACATTATTGTCGAGTGCGAAGCGCCTGATGCGCTGCTCGGACAGTTTGCTACTGTCAACGTCACACGCGCCATGAGCGGTTCAGTGACAGGGACGCTCGTAACCACGGGTCTACTAAATTAATCATAGAAACGGAGAAACACACACCATGAACGTAATTGAACTGGCTAGAGCAATGAGCAAGGAAATTCAGAAGGACGAGCGTTATCTTCATCTTGTCGCAGCAGGCAAGGCCAACGACAGCAACGCCCAGCTTCAGAAGGACATTGCCGATTTTTCGTCGCTGCGCGATGAGATCAACAAGGAGGCAATGAAGACCGACAAGGATCAGTCCAAGATTTCTCAAATGGATTCAGGCCTACGCGATCTGTATACCATAATTATGGAAACGCCCGAGATGATGGCTTATAATGATGCCAAAATTGAGATGGACGAGCTGGTTGCTTTTATCAATCATATCATTGAGGGCAGCATCAACGGTCAAGACCCCGATACCATCCAGAAAGAAGAGGGCTGCTCAGGCGGTTGCTCGTCCTGCTCAGGCTGCCACTAAGAATCTGACGTTCCCTTGCGAGCAAGACGAAAAGAGAATGACCACGGACGGAGTTGATGACCATGGCGCCGCTTTCACCCATGATGCAACAGTATTTTGATATTAAGAAGCAACATCCGGATCAGCTTTTGTTTTTTCGGCTGGGTGACTTCTATGAGATGTTCTATGACGACGCCAAGGTCGCCTCCCGTGAGCTTGATCTGGTACTGACCGGTCGGGATTGCGGTCAAGAGGAACGCGCTCCGATGTGTGGCATTCCTTACCACAGCTGCGAGGCTTATATCGCGCGGCTCATCCAAAAGGGCTACAAGGTTGCCATCTGTGAACAGATGGAGGATCCTAGGCAAGCGAAGGGTGTGGTGCGGCGTGAGGTGATCCGCGTGGTGACACCTGGAACCCTCATTGAGGCAGATATGCTCGACGAGGGTTCCAATAATTACATTCTGTCGATTTGGCGAGGGGCGAAGGCCATTGGCCTCGCCTTCGCCGATATTTCGACGGGTCACGCCCATGTGACCGAATTGGCTGAGGATGATTTGACAAGTCTGGAAAATGAACTGGCTCGTTTTTCACCGAGTGAGGCGGTCTTCAACGAAGCGTTGCTGTCCCTGGACGGTGTGAAAGACCTTTTAGCGCAGCGGCTACACTGCTGTGCCGGCATGCTAGATGATCATGTATGGTCAGAAGAAGCCTGTCGTGAGGCTGTCCACACGCAATTTGGTACACAGACAATTGCCATACCGGGAATGCATGCACTTGGTGGTCTGTTATCCTATCTGACCGATACTCAAAAAATTGTGATTGAGAGACTCGTTTCGCTTGAATGCTATGAATGTGAACGCTATATGACCCTCGACGCAACGGCGCGGCGTAATTTGGAACTAGTTTCCACCATGCGCACCGGAGAGCGGCGGGGCAGTCTTTTATGGGTGCTCGACAAAACCCGTACTGCACTGGGGCGTCGCATGTTGCGCCGCTATCTGGAACGCCCTCTCTGCAATATCATTGTCATCGAAAAAAGGCTCAACGCCGTGGATGAACTGAAAAGTGATTCCATGCTACGGATGGATCTTGCTGAGACACTATCGGGAGTTTATGACTTGGAACGGCTATTGACTCGCATCGTTTGTGGTTCGACGACGCCGCGTGAACTGAAATCTTTTGAGATGACACTGCGTCGGTTGCCGACGTTGCGCGCACGCATCGAAATGACGAAAAGTCGTCTGTTGCAAGAGATTTATCACGACATCGACCCTATGGATACCATGGCCGCACGCATCGGAAAGGCCATCTCCGACGATCCCCCCGCGACGTCCAAGGACGGCGGTTTTATCCGAAACGGCTTTGACACAGAGCTGGACGGTCTGCGGGAACTTTTGACTCATACGCGCGAGCACCTGGCTCGCATTGAGGCAGACGAGCGGGAACGCACCGGAATCAAAAATCTTAAAATCGGCTATAACAAGGTATTTGGCTATTACATCGAGATTTCAAATGCCTATAAAAATATGGCGCCGCCAGAGTACATCCGCAAACAAACACTTTCCAACTGCGAGCGCTACATCACCGAGCAACTCAAAACGTTGGAGGAACAGATCTTGACTGCGCGAGAGCGTGCAATCATTCTGGAAATACGGCTCTACGAGGATCTGCGCGCCGATATCACAGCACAGACCGACGTCATCCAGAAAACTGCTGATGCCGTAGCACGACTCGACGTTTTTTGTTCTCTCGCCGCTGTGGCGTCCGAGCAGAACTACTGTCGCCCGATTTTTACAACAGGTGGGGAGATTCTCATCCGTGGCGGACGCCATCCTGTTGTGGAAGCGTTGCTGGGCACATCTCAGCGATTTGTTGCCAACGACTGTACACTTGATCTGGGAGACAACCAGATCGCCATCCTGACCGGACCCAATATGGCGGGAAAATCAACCTATATCCGGCAGGTAGCCCTCATTGTATTGCTGGCGCAGTTGGGCAGCTTCGTGCCAGCACAGTCGGCTCAGTTGGGTGTCGTGGACGGCATTTATACCCGCGTGGGGGCCTCGGATGACCTTGCTACGGGGCAATCCACCTTTATGGTTGAGATGAACGAGGTTTCTCAAATTCTAAAAAAAGCTACTTCAAAAAGCCTGCTGATTCTTGACGAGGTAGGAAGAGGAACCTCTACATTTGATGGAATGAGCATTGCAAGAGCCATGCTGGAATATATTGCTGAACCGGAAAAGCTGGGGGCCAAAACACTGTTCGCAACCCATTACCATGAGCTCACGGAATTGGAAGGGCTTTTCCCTTCTATCAAAAATTATAACACTGCTGTCAAAAAACGCGGCGATGACATCACCTTTCTGCGACGTATTGTTCCCGGTGCGGTGGATGACAGTTATGGCATTGAAGTATCAAAACTGGCGGGAATCCCTGATTGGATCATTCGACGTGCGCATGAGATCCTTACAGATCTGGAAGCGCAGCGCCCCATCTCGGAGCGCCGGGCAGCATTGCGGCGGACAAAGCTTCCACCTGACGGCCAGCAAGCAATTCCCACTCCTTCGGCTGTTGAAGAGATGCTACGGCGGGTCGATCTCAATGCCCTCTCGCCGCTGGAAGCACTCAATAAGCTGTATGAGCTGAAATCGATGCTCTGACATCTTGCGAAAGGAGACGGTTTCGATGGCAACCATTCATGTACTATCGCCTTATGTGGCTGAGCTGATTGCAGCGGGAGAGGTGGTTGACCGCCCGGCTTCTATTGCAAAGGAACTGGTCGAAAATGCGTTGGATGCGGGCGCACGGCATATTATCATTGAGATTCGGCAGGGCGGTATCGCTTTGCTGCGTGTGACCGATGATGGCTGTGGCATTGAACGCGGACAGATTGAGAGAGCCTTTGTACGACATGCTACCAGCAAGGTGGAGACAGCCTCCGATCTGGAACGGATTGGGACGCTCGGTTTTCGCGGCGAGGCATTGCCCTCTATTGCGGCGGTGTCGCGTCTCACTTTGATCACCCGAACGGCAGAGGAGCAGGCAGGCAGCCGCTATGTGCTCAAGGGGGGGGTGGGAACGATGACCGATATCGGTTGCCCCGTCGGGACCAGCTTTGAAGTACGGGATGTCTTTTACAATACGCCCGCTCGTATGAAATTCCTCAAAAAAGATGTTGTTGAAGGCAACGCTGTTGCGTCGTTGATTGATCGGCTGGCATTGGCCAATCCTTCGACGGATTTTGAATTCCTCCGTGATGGACAGCGTCGGCTCAAAACGCCGGGGGATGGGAGTCTACTGTCAGCTGTGAGGATGGTATGTGGTGCAGCAGTGGCGGCGCAGATGATGCCTGTTTCACTGCAAAGAGAAGGCGTGGGTGTGACCGGACTGATTTCTCGTCCGTCGGTTGCTCGACCTACGCGGTCACTTCAGGTGTTTTTTATCAATTCACGCTATGTGCGTTCCAGAACATGCGTCAATGCAGTTGAGGAAGCCTATCACAATCGGCTGATGGGCGGGAGATTTCCTGCCTGTGTCCTTAACCTTTCGGTCGATCCAACATTGGTTGATGTGAATGTGCATCCCGCCAAACTGGAAGTACGCTTTTCCAGTGAGCAGACAATCTACAATGCCGTCTATGCGGCTTGCCTTGCGGCACTGTCAGAGGGTGAGAGGCAGCCTGAGCCCACCAAAACACTGACACCATTTTCGCTGGCAGACTTTGACTATAGTGCGAGGCAAACGGAATTATCTGCTGCGCGTCCGGCTGCGTCAGGGATCGTTGTGGAACCTTCCTACACGAGGTGGTCTTTACATGATGATACCCAAGCAATGGATCCTGTGCTGCGATTCGGTGGGGAACTGCACTCAAAGCCTGTGCGCCCACTTCGCTTTCTGACAGGTTGCGCAGACATTGAGGCAGATGAGCCGACAAGATGTTCCATACGAACAGAAGAGCCACGTCCTCTGGTGGGCTGCGCAGATATTCGGGAAAAGGAGTCGGAAGGCCAGATCTCTGCCGCACCCAAGCTGGAATCCGTGCCATTTCGCGTCATTGGGGAGGCGTTTCGTACTTATATCATTGTTGAACAGGGAGATGCGCTGCTTCTGATTGACAAACATGCGGCCCATGAACGAAGCATTTACAATAGTCTTTGCCATCTGCGCGAAGCGGGCAAAGGCGCATGTCAAATGCTGCTGGAGCCTGTCACCATTACACTGCCGCGCGAGGAATATGCTGTGCTGCTTGAGCATCCGGAGGCTCTTGAGACGATTGGCATCGGTGCGGAGGATTTTGGAGAAAGAACGCTTTTGGTACGGGAAATTCCCATGATTCTGGACGGATGCGAT
>JAVVPJ010000085.1:0-5541 GCA_036655815.1 Oscillospiraceae bacterium | reverse complement strand
ACTCCATTTTACCAAAGACTGCAAACTTTGTCTTTTATTTTGCCTTTTTTAATTTGCGAAACTTATTGTACCTTATCTATACTAAGCGGTCAGGCCCGGATTTAGTCCCCCTTGACACAGAGCGATATGCCTGCTTTGCGCCAGCCTCTCATCTGTTACTGCATAAAAAATCCCCCTATCGTTGACACCGTTTGTCCTTTTTCGGTGCCTTCGTTAGGGGGATTGCCTTGCGGAGCAGAGATACGTCCTTGTCTTGGTTCTATGGGCAATGTGATTACCATACCCAGTGTGTGTTTACTGAGACAACGTCATTTTCTACTTGTAGGAAATGACAGCCTTTCGGCGCGGCACACTGCGAAGATAGTTCACATCAGGATAACCAAGTGCTAATCCAACCAACGCGCGCATCCCCTTAGGAATTCCCAAATAATCCCGCAAAGGTTGATCATTCGCGATTGCCTGAACCAAGAAGCCTGAGAACACTAACCCCAGACCCTGAGCATATGCCATCAACTCAAGGTTAGAGGCGGCCATGCCAGCATCCACAGCATTATTTCCAACCAACACCAATACCGCAGGTGCATTGAAAAACAACCCGTCAATGCTTCCATTGCTCTCGGTGTATTTCTTGTGCATATACAAGAAAAGCTTTGCATAACGCAGCGTCAGCGCGTTGGTGTGTTCATCAGCGGCGGCAAGCGTCTTCTCACCCAGATGCAACAATCCTTCAATGGCCAATTTTGTAAATGCTTTCACATCTTTTTCAATTACCACATAGGAAACCGTCTGGCAGTTGCCACTGGTTGGCGTAAAACGCCCAGCTTCAATCATTTGTTCAATCTTCGCACGCTCAACACCCTGTGTCCCAAAACGACGAATGGAGCGTCGCCCCTTAATAGCACGTAACAGGGGAGCTGGTTCCAATGCCGTCTCAGCCAGTGTGCCGGGAATCACCTCAGACATATCCAGCTCGTCGAGCCATGCACTTCCGGTGGGACAGATGGCAATGCAATGTCCACAAGCCATGCAAAAGGCATTGGGGATGGCGCTTGCCTTGCCATCAACCATACGAATGGTCTTGCTGGGACAGTCCCGTTTGCAGAGCCCACAACCAGTGCAAAGATCTTCATGAATGCGAAACATGACAAACTCCTCCCCAATCAAACGGATATTATGAGCGTGGCTTACAGCAGTTCGTAGATTCCAGCGGCACCCATGCCACCACCGATGCACATGGTGACCATGCCATAACGTCCACCTCTTCTGCGCAACTCAGAGAGCAATTTGACAGTCAGAATGGAACCTGTAGCACCCAGAGGATGTCCCATTGCAATGGCTCCACCATTGACATTGACAATCTCCGGATTCAGCCCTAATTCATGAATGCAAGCCACCGCTTGAGAAGCAAACGCCTCATTAATCTCAATGAGCTCAATGTCAGACTGCGTTAGACCGGCAAGTTTCAGCGCCTTGGGGATGGCCGCAATAGGACCAAGACCCATATACGCCGGAGAACAACCGGTGACAGCAAAGGAGCGGAAAGCGGCGAGCGGTTTTAAACCCAGACTCTTGGCACGCTCGTCTGACATGATCAGTACGCAACCTGCGCCATCACTTGTTTGTGAGCTATTGCCTGCAGTCACAACACCATCTTTTTTGAACACCGGCTTGAGCTTTGAGAGAGCCTCCATGGTCAAACCCTCGCGAATGCCTTCATCCTGAAGGAGAGGCTTGTGCTCTACAGTCCAAGACCCATCTGCTTGTGCAACGGCATGATCCCCTAGAACCGGCACAATCTCATCCGTGAATTTACCTTCGCGACGAGCGCGGGCGGCCTTTTCGTGGCTGTGTAATGCAAACTCATCCAATTCCGTGCGGCTGAGATTGTATTTTTCTGCCACATTTTCGGCTGTGATCCCCATTGAGATATAAGTCCCCGGATTGAGAGCCATTAAATCAGGATTTGGTTTGAAGATCGTGCCGGTCATCGAAATCATGCTCATGGTTTCGACACCACCAGCCAGCAATACCTCATTTTGACCGACCATGATGGAATAGGCCGCAGTCGCAATGGATTGCAATCCAGAGGAACAGAATCGATTGATGGTCTGGCCAGGAACGCTCTCAGGCAAACCAGACAACAACGCAACGCTTCGTGCAAGGTTGAAGCCCTGTTCCGCTTCGGGGAAGGAACAACCAAGCATGAGATCTTCTACCAACGATGCATCAAAATTGCCTGCGCGCGCGAGTGTGTCCTGAAGAACCCGCGCCGCAATGTTTTCAGGGCGGGTATCTTTAAAATAGCCGCGCGGGGCCTTGCCAACGGCCGAACGACAGCATGCCACAATGACAGCTTGTTTCATCACATTCATCCCCCTCTAGTTGCGCAACGGCTTCCCGGTGCGTAGCATGTGCTCCATGCGATCAAGTGTTTTAGATTCACCGCATAGGCTTGCAAAGGCCTCACGCTCCAGTTCGAGGATATACTCCTCGGACACACGAGTCCCCTGGGGCAGATTGCCACCGGTGAGAATGTCGGCAATTTTGCTGGCTATATGGGCGTCGTAGGCTGAAAGGAAGCCACCGCTCAACATGCAGTTGAGATCATTTTGAAGAGCTGCTCTGCCGGACGTTCCCAGTACAGGAATCTCTGACCGAACAGGCCGCATCACACGATCCTCATACATACGATGCACAAGTTTGACTGCTTCCGCAAGCTGATGGGTAGGGTTGGAATCCAGCAGAATCTTATAATTGCATCCCTGACCAAGCATCTTCAATTTGGCTGATTCGAAAGCACTTCCTGTGACCTTAGCCATGACAATGCGTTCCCAGATCTGCTTTACCTGTCCATAGACAATGTAATACTGAAATTTCTCGTCTAGCGTACGTAGCAACAACTCTTTGCATCCACCACCGCCGGGGACAAGCCCCACGCCGGCTTCCACAAGACCCATACACGTCTCAACATGGGCAACTACGCCGTGAGAATGCAGCACTACCTCTGCACCACCGCCCAGAACCTTGCCAAACGGCGCAGATACCACATAACCCTTTGCATATTTGAGCTTGAGTAATGTGGTCTGGAGCAGACGGGAGCTCTCAACAATCTCATTCCAGCGCTTGTCACGAGCCATTTCTCCGATGAGGTTGAGGTTGGCACCCACAGAAAAATTCTTGCCCTGATTGCAGATGACCATACCAAGATAATCAGCATCCATCACGTCAAGTGCGGAATCCAGAAAACGCACCAAGTCATCGGTGATCGAGTTGCTTTTCGTCTTGAATTGCAGCTGAAGGACTTCACCATCCTGTGTTGTGAGGCGTCCGAAGTCGTTTTCCAACACAACTTTTGCAGCACTCTTCGTGGATACCGCAACCGTAGCATGGTCATAAAAAGTCTTATGACCAGCAGCAAGGCGATCAAGCACCCACTGGGGCACAGTCTTTCCGTCGGCGCGCATGCGCGCGACGGAAGACTCTACACCCAATGCGTCCCAAATCTCGAATGGGCCTAGAAGCCAGTTGTATCCCCACTTCATGCCATCATCAATCGTCTTATAATCGTCAGCAATCTCCGGGATGCGGGCCGCACAGAAAATCAGGGTGTCACGGATCACGTCCCATGCAAAGAGCGCATCGGGAGTATTCTGTGCGATCAGGGTGCGCAGCTTGTCTGGATAGGATTTTTGCAGAGCGGCTTTTTCGACGGCTGGAAGAGCCCGTGGTGCTCTGACGGCATATTCATGCGTGGTCAGATCCAACGACAAGCGATCCTTTCCAACCTTCTTATAAAATCCCGCCTTGGCCTTATCACCCAGCAGCTTGTTTTGAATCAAATACTCCAGAGCGGAAGGCAACTCACACAGTGCACGTTCCTCTGCATCAGAAAGTTGCTTTTGCAGATTGTTCATGACATTGGCAAGCGTATCAAGGCCCACAATGTCAGAAGTTCTGAAGACAGCGCTACGGGGACGAGCCATCACATCTCCGAAAATGAGATCAATCTCAGGCACAGTAAAGTCACGTTGCTTCATCGCCTGGAATAGGATGCCGTTGCTCACAGCGCCAACCCGGTTTGCTACAAAGCAGGGGGTGTCCTTGGCCATGACAACACCTTTGCCTAGCGTATGATGGCCGAATTCACGAATAAACTCTACAATTTCGGGCAAAGTATCTCCGTGTGGAATGACCTCCAGCAGTTTCATTTGACGCACGGGATTAAAGAAGTGCGTACCCAGAAAATGCTGACGGAAGGGTAGAGGCAGGTCCTCGATGATCCTGTGAATCTCCACGCCGGAGGTGTTGGTGCTGACGATGGCTTTGCCATTCCAATTGGCACAAACCTGAGACATGATCTGCTTTTTGATCTCCAGGTTTTCTACCACGACCTCGATGATCCAATCGCAGCTTGCAAGCTGATTCATGTCATCGGTGAAGTTGCCAACTTGAATATGATCACCCAACGAGCGGTCATATAATACCTTGCTACGGGGAGAAAGCAGAATGTCTCTGCCTGCCAATGCAATGCGGTTGCGCACCGCTTTGTCATTCAACGTTAATCCGGATTTCTCTTCTTTCTCGGTCAACGCACGCGGTACCATGTCAAGTAGTAATACTTCGATTCCGGCACCAGTCAACAGTCCTGCTATGCCCGAACCCATGACGCCCGAACCCAGTATGGCAACTTTCCTGATATATCGTTGCATCCTTCATACACCTCCTTTAAAATACAAAATCACTATTCAGTAATGCCAGCCAGATGCTTGGCAAGGTTCTTCTTCGCCTTAACGTCATAGGTGCTCATGATAGCAATGTCCTCCATGATGGGGGAACCACCGCCATGTACACCGGCGACCTGCATGATGATGGCAAGCTCAGAGGTGAGCAAGTCAGCGGCCAGCAGGGCTGCACGGTAATGGTTCTCATCCGAGACACCTTCACGACGTGCGCAGAACTCACGAACATATTTTCCGACCACTGGGCTGAGATAGTCGCCAACCAGCGGAATGGTAACAGGCAGACCACCTGCAACGTCGCAAAGCAGGTTATACTCATGATAGATGTTGTGACCTGCATGACGGCGACCAACGTTGGCATAGATGACGTTAGGAATCTGTGTGCCGGAGGCAGACGTGGTGGATTTGACGCCAGCCGCGATGCCAGCCGCAAACACCAGTTCAGCGACGCTGATCATTTCAGCCATCTTCTCCTTGATGTGGCTCTGCTTCTCAACACCGAGATAATCGGCAACCAGTGCGGTGGTGCCCATGAGCACGTCGCCAACACCGGGCTTGCAACCAGTATAGCTGTGACGATGGAACAGGGCGAACATCAGTGCCAGTTCTCCAGCCTTGTCGGTTTCGCCGTTGAGGAAGATGCGCTCATTGGGGATGAACACGTTGTCAAACACGGAGAAGCTCTCAACATCTCCAAACTCACCGATGGGGGCGTTCATGCCCTCGGCACGAGGCATATAGTGGCTAACACGTCCGATGAGGAAAACGCCCTCAGCGTCAGCTGGAATGGAGAATGCAATGG